>NZ_JBQWIE010000080.1:0-2120 GCF_056745525.1 Parasediminibacterium sp. HNIBRBA5674
AAATGTTTTCTATCCAAAACGTTCGCCTTTACTTAATAAGTATGCAAAAAATAAATTTAGATGCGTTTGCCCTGGGTAGTAATGCCGCTGCACTTATCTTCGTTGCCGCAGAAAATACAAGTGATTATGATTGCAATTGATAATAAATTGATAAGTGACGAAGTGATTGAAGAGCAATTTGTGTGTGACCTTACCAAGTGTAAAGGTGGCTGCTGTGAAGATGGTGATGCTGGTGCACCACTTGAAAACTGGGAAAAGAAAGAAGTAGATAAAGCCCTTGCAATTGTAAAACCGTTCATGACCAAAGAAGGCCTGCAAGCAGTAAATGAACAAGGTAATTATACCTACGATAGAGAATTTGGGTGGGTAACGCCTACCGTAAATGGCGGCATTTGCGCTTATGGCTATAAAGATAAAGATGGTGTAATTGTTTGCACTTTTGAACAAGCATTTAACGAAGGTAAAATAGGGTGGAAGAAACCATTGAGTTGCCATTTGTTCCCGATAAGAATTACCACCAGCAAGCAAGACCCTGATGTCGAATATGTAAATTATCAACCAAGAGAAGACTTGTGTGGTGGTGGTTGTAGCTTGGGTAAGCAACTAAAAGTACCAGCCTACGTGTTTTTAAAAGAAGCCATCATAAGAAAATATGGTGAGGAATTTTACGAGGCATTAGATGCTACAGCTGAACATTTAAAGAAAGGATAGATTAAATATTACCACATAGACAGATAGGCACATAGAAGCTTTATGCCTCTGTGTCTTTGTGGTGAAAAAAGAAACAATGAAACCTGCCTATATTATTGATGCCGTACGTAGCCCCATTGGTAGATATGGTGGTAAATTAAGTACGGTACGTCCAGATGATTTATTGGCATTAATGATACGTTCGCTAGTACAGCGCAACAGCACTATTGATGTGCACCAAATAGAAGACGTAATTGCGGGTGCAGCCAACCAAGCAGGTGAGGATAATAGAAATGTAGGCAGGCTAGCAGCTTTACTAGCAGGCTTGCCTGTAACGGTTGCAGGTAATACCGTTAATAGATTGTGTGGTAGTGGTATGCAAGCCATCATGGATGCAGCTAAAAGCATTATGTGCGGCGAAGGCATGTTGTACATAGCAGGTGGTGTAGAAAGTATGAGTAGAGCGCCTTTTATTACTGCAAGGCAAATAGATAACGAACCTATTGAAACGGTAGATAGCACTATTGGTTGGCGTTTTACTAATCTAACTTTAGCTGCTATGTATCACCCTTATAGCATGGGCGAAACCGCTGAACAATTATCCATTACAAGACAAATATCTAGAGCAGCACAAGATGCTTATGCTGCTAATTCTCATGCAAAATATTTTACAGCATTGACCAATAATTATTGGGCAGATGAAATAATACCTGTGCCAATTACACATAAAGGCACAGCAATACTATTTGATAAGGATGAACATCCAAGACATACAAGTGTAGAAAAACTAGCAGGGCTAAAACCTGCATTTGTAACTAATGGTTGTGTAACTGCTGGTAATGCCTCAGGTATAAATGATGGTGCATCAGCCTTATTATTAGCTAGTGAAGAAGCGGTAAAGTTGTTTAATCTACAACCAATGGCAAGGGTGGTAAGTACGGCTGTTGCAGGTGTGCATCCAGAAATGATGGGTTTAGGCCCTGTACCTGCTACGCAAAAAGCATTGCAACGTGCTGGCTTAACTATAAATGACTTAGACCTAATAGAACTAAACGAGGCTTTTGCAGTGCAAAGTATTGCTTGTGTTAATGATTTAGTATTAGATACCAACATTATTAATGTAAATGGTGGTGCTATTGCTTTGGGCAATCCGTTAGGTAGCGGTGGCGCCAGAATTACCACTACTTTATTACATGAAATGAAGCGCCGCAAAAGCAGATATGGGCTTGCTGCTATGTGCATAGGTGTGGGGCAAGGTTCTGCATTAATTGTAGAAGCACTGTAATAATATTTTTACCCGCTTAAATACTATTTATTAGGCGCATAGAAGTTTTTCCAATATTAATGTGGTTTGTGAGGACACCACAGGTGTACAAAAGATAAATTAGCTCTTTGATACAATAAAATTAAATTTATCCGTTGCTTTAAGA
>NZ_JBQWIE010000081.1:0-2042 GCF_056745525.1 Parasediminibacterium sp. HNIBRBA5674
AAAACATAGTTTCATTTTAGTAATAAAACGAAAAAAAACTTGTTTTTGTATCTGAATACAATTGTCGAAGAGGTCTATTGTAGGTCATAACCCAATTGCGTTGTCATTTTCCGTGGCTGGGATAAAACCGAATAGGTCAAATAAAGATACTTTCACAAACATTATTGCAGAAGTAAAAAGTGAATTTGTCATTAATATTGTCAATGAAGCAATGGTAGTCAAGATGGCAAAAACAGCAACTGTTTTAGATTATGGTGTGTCTGAATTTGAATATTCAGGACTTACAAAGGAAAAAAGTCTAACCGTAAAACCTTTTCGTGTAAAAGAGTCGCCTGTGTCTTTTGAGTGTGAAACTTTTAAAGTTGTAGAAGTCGGCATTTCAAAACTCATAATTGGGATTGTCAAACACTTGTACATTTCAGATGAACTTTTAGAAAATAATTTTAGGATTAATCAGTCAAATTTGAAAGCAATTGGTCGAATGGCTGGTTCAGATTATTGTGTGTCCACCAATTTGTTTACTGTTGATGATGAAAAATGTTTTCCGCTGTAATGCAGTGTCCACATAGGGTTGCAGCTAACGAGCAGGGCTTTATGCAGGTTGGGAAATAGAATTCCGTCTGCCAGAAACCGCTGCTAATTGAAAATATAAAGTTGAAGTTAAGTACAAAAGTTCAGCGATGTACGTCCTGCCCGAACAAAAGCTGAACAGAATTACAAATGCTCATTGTTATTTCGTCTGCCCAACTTGCACAAAACCCAATGTTAGCTGAAGCCCTATTGAGTTAGAGTTCTAATGTGTCAATGAGAACTGAATGGATTTTTAAGATGTCTTTGTTATCTAATTTTGCTCGTTTACTTGTAATTCTGTCAAACGAAATTGTTCTGATTTGATGGCACAATGCGTAACTGTCAGCAGTAAGTCCTGCACTACCTTTTAAAATTTTTACGATTGTGAAAAGACTATATTTTGCTTCTTTGGTTGTCAATGGTACTACAACAGCCAAGTCAAGATTATTGAATGATTTGATTACAACACAAGGCCTTTCCATTCCTTGTTCGTGACCTTTTATTTCTTTAGGTGGAATGCCAAGATTGACATTAATGATTTCCCCTTTAGTATAATTTTGCTTCATTAGTTTGATAGATTTAAAGCAAAATCGTCCAAGCCCAAATCAGCAAATTGTTTTTGTTCTTTGATGAAGCTATTGTCAAATGACAAGTTGGAAAATGATTGTCTTGTTGAATGGGATTTTAAAATTCCTAATTCTGTCGCCAATGCAGAATATTCTTGTGCTGCATCAGCAATAAGAAACGCTAATTCATTAATAGTTTTATCAGAAATTTTTAATTTTTCATCGCTAATAATGTCTGTTGCAACTAATACAAACTCTATGTGAAGGGAAGAGTTTGTCCAATCAACAATCTTTTGTGTTGTTTCGTCATCAAGATTTGCAAATGCTAATGAAGCAATAAATTGTGAATAGGTTATGTCTGGAAGTTGTTCAAGATTTGAAGAGAATGTGTCTGGTGAAAACTCATTTGAGCTCATAATAGACTCTACGACTCTTTGGTTGCAACGCAAAGCAAAAAGAATGTTATCAGTTAAAACTTCAAGTTTTTTGTTTGACCTTAATTCTTCTATTTGAGGGAAAATGTCCTTGAACATTTCTAAATAATCAAAATTTGTGTCAGCAGACAACCATTTCAATGCTTTAATTCTCAAGTTAAAAACCTGATTGAGCATATTAGTTGATTGAGCTTTAATTTTTTCTCCCGAAATGATAAGCGTTTTTATGTCGCTAGAAAGACGATTTAGGTCCTTCTTTAAAGGGCTTTGAAGTTGAGAATACAGGTTATTTCTCAACTGAAAGCAGATTACATCATAATTTTTTGCTGTTGCTATCATTTGGTCGCAAATTTAGCACTATTTTTTATAGAATACCAATGTGAAATGGTTAATTCAACGTGAGTTCGGTTTAAGGTGCTAAGCAAAGTTGTTTAGAATCTTCCATTTGGATGTTGAGTGAAGGCTTTTTGGT
>NZ_JBQWIE010000082.1:0-1939 GCF_056745525.1 Parasediminibacterium sp. HNIBRBA5674
TTGGCGAAGCCAATAATCTTTCAGCTAAAATGCCTGAAAAAGTAAAGGAATTAGATAAGTTGATTGTAAAACATGTAGAAGATACAAAAGGTATTTTTCCTGTTAAAAATCCTGCGTATAAGCCAAACACCCCTAATACAATGGGCGTTAAACATGAGTTTCCATTAGATAAGTATATTATGTATTAATTCTTTTAAATAATTTAATATTATACCTAATTTCTAAAATAATATGAAATCTAGTTTGTATTCAACCTGTTCTATCATTTTTTTCATGTTATTAGGATGTAGAACAAGCCAATTGTCTCAAACATCAGAAAAAGGTTTCGTTTCAATTTTTGATGGGAAAACATTAAACGGTTGGGAGGGTGATAGTGTTTATTGGCATGTTGAGAATGGTAGTATGGTAGGAGAGATAGTACCAGCCACTGTAGTAAAACGTAATACGTTTATCATTTGGCGAGGCGGTATCACAAGCGATTTTGAATTAAAAGTGGATTATAAAATATCGGCTGCTGGTAATAGTGGCATCAACTATCGCAGTGGAGAATTAAAAGACCTGCCCTTTGCAATGAAAGGCTACCAAGCAGATATTGATGGAGCTAATAAATATACAGGTCAAAATTATGAAGAACGAGGTAGAACGTTTCTAGCATTACGTGGTCAAAAAGTAGTTCTAGAAGAAAATAAAGAGCCAATTATAAGAGGTATACTTGCGAATCCAGATTCATTGAAAGCCATAATAACACCTGAATGGAATGAATATCATTTAATTGCAAAAGGTAATCATTTACAACATTATTTAAATGGTGTTTTGATGAGTGATGTAATAGATAATGATACTATTAATAGAAAAATGACTGGTTTACTAGGTGTTCAGGTGCATGTTGGCCCACCAATGAAGGTAGAGTATAAAAATTTTAGAATTAAGAAGTTGTAAGCGACAAAGGTTACTAAATCTTAAAGCAGAATACAGCTAAAATCATATTTATTATGACAATTAACAGAAACATTTTAACCCTCGACGAATTTACCATTAAGCAATTGCGAGGCTTTCCTGCTGCTACTGGTGAATTAAGTAGTTTGTTTAGAGATTTAGGACTTGCTGCCAAACGTGTAAACGTAGAAGTAAACAAAGCAGGCTTGGTAGATATACTAGGCGATGCTGGTAGCGTTAATGTGCAAGGCGAAGATGTAAAGAAGCTAGATATTTATGCTAACAACCAATTTATGGGTGTACTGAAGCATGGTATTAGCTGCGCTGGTATTGGTAGTGAAGAATTGGACGATTTTGTAGTGTTTGATGATGAAGTGAGTAATAATAGTAAGTACGTTGTTCAGTTTGATCCTTTAGATGGTAGTGGTAATATTGATGTCAACATTTCTATTGGTACTATTTTCAGTGTGTATCGCCGTGTAAGTGAGGTAGGTAAGCCATGTACTAAATCAGATTTTTTGCAAGCAGGTAACCGTCAGGTGGCTGCTGGTTATATGATTTATGGTTCATCTACCATGTTTGTATATGCTACTAAATTGGGGGTAAATGGTTTTACGCTTGACCCTGCAATTGGTGAGTTTTGCTTGAGCCATCCTAATATTAAATGTCCACCAAGTGGTAATGTATATTCGGTAAATCACGGTCATTTCTTTAGATATTCTGAAGGTGTGCGCAACTACATCAATGTTTGTCAGAAAAAAGACAAAAGCAACGGTGGCCCTTATACACAGCGCTACATAGGTAGTATGGTGGCCGATGTGCATCGTAACTTAATGAAAGGCGGCATCTTTATGTATCCTGGTACTATTGATAAGCCCTTGGGTAAATTGCGTTTACTGTACGAGTGCAATCCATTTGCCTACATTATAGAAATGGCAGGCGGTAGAGCTACTGATGGTAAGCAGCGTATTATGGATATTCAGCCAACATCTTTACACCAACG
>NZ_JBQWIE010000083.1:0-1934 GCF_056745525.1 Parasediminibacterium sp. HNIBRBA5674
TAAAGCAACGGATAAATTTAATTTTATTGTATCAAAGAGCTAATTTATCTTTCGTACACCTGTGGTGAGGACACGAACCAAGGCTGGGATAATATTACAGAAGCTTTAAAAGCAAGGTGGATGGAGGTTTTGAGCAAAAATGAAGGAATAACTTTTGAAATAATGGCTATTGAAGATTATATGAAATTTTAAAAATTATTAATGTATGAGTTTAAAAGGATTGACAGACCTTGATATTGCAAAAGAGAAGTTTAGTGGATTAAGGATGGAAAAGATTTCGAAAAAAATCAGCCAAGAACAATTTAGGGAATTTATCAATAGTCACAAAGAAGTTTTTCTTTGGAATGAAGAAACGATGGCTGGCAAGAAAATCCTTGATAATCTTGATCAATTACCTAATAAAGAAATATATCTAAAGCATTTAAATCAATTTAGAGCTTTTGCTTTTTATAAAAAGGATAAAGGCTATTATGGTTTAGATGTAGTGTGGAATTCTAGTTTTGGATTCATCTCTGCAAATTTCAACAATTCGCGTGTTACGATACCTGCTTTGGAAATTTTATTAGAAATGGCAGAGTTTTGTGATGCTATGTTATTAGTAAATGGCAGAAAACAAATTACTAAAGAGTTTATAGAGAAAGAGAAATTGGCAATTTCTGAGAAAAAGACAGTTAAAAAAACTTCAAAAGGTGATGAATAGAATTCTATGAATCACTCTTCGACTTGTTCCGCAAGGGCAAGTCGAACAACAGATAAAAAGCATCTCTGATGCTAGAAAGTGACAGCAAGTATTATTCAGAAGCAAAATGCTTCCCGCCTAGGGCAGCAAGCATTATTCAGTTAATAAAATGTTTACCGCCTAGGGCAGCAAGCATTATTCAGTTAATAAAATGTTTACCGCCAAGAGTAGCAAGCATTTTTTAGTTAGTAAAATGCTTCCCACCTAGGGCAGCGAGCATTATTCGAATAGTAAACTGCTTCCCACTCAGGGCAGCAGGTATTTTTAGGGTTGGCAGATGGGTGTTATGGCAAGCAAGCCATTATTTTTTAATCAATAAACCAAACAATTATGTTTACTAAAGCCATTATTAAGCGTTATTACCTAAGCGAGTTGATTAGCTATTTAAAAGCTATGGTGCAATTATGTACCGAAGCAGGGGCTAGTGCATTACTAACAGATGCATTAACAACCGCACTTGAAAATGCCACACTACAAGTAGAAGCTGCCTATGCCTACCAAAAAGACAGCCCCATAACCCTAGAACTAGAAAGGCTAGACATGCTAAGAGACGAAGCATTGGTAGGTATAAAACTAGTAGCCGATGGCTATGCCCACTATTTTGAACCCAATGAAAAAGCAGCCGCTAATACCTTAATAACTTGCTTTAATAAATATGGTAGTGCCATTATAAAACTAAGCTACAATGCAGAAAGTGCAGTAATAGACAAGCTAGTAACCGATTTTGAAACAGATGCTACCGTAGTCGCTGCTTTAGCAACGCTTAAAATAAGTAGTTGGGTAGGGCATTTAAAAGCAAGTAACAATAGTTTTAAAGCCAAATACCTAGAGCGTACCACGCAGTATGCTAGTCAGCCACAGCAATCGGCACTAGAACTAAAACCTACCGCTATAGCCGCCTACGATAAACTACTGAAAAATATAGACAGCCGCAACACACTAGATGACACTGGTAAATACACGGTATTAATACAAAAAATAAATGCCCTAACCGAGCAATACAATAACACCGTGCTACGCAGAACACCACCTGCCAAGCCAAAAGATGGCGCACCTAAATAGGGGGGGCTTCGCTTCGCCCTAGTACGTGTCTTCACGTACTTTTTTTAATTGTGTTTCGTGAGGACACCATAGGTGTACGAAAGATATTTATGAGGTGTTACACAATAAAACTTCATTTAGTTTTTCAGGATTT
>NZ_JBQWIE010000084.1:0-1925 GCF_056745525.1 Parasediminibacterium sp. HNIBRBA5674
GTACCTGTTGCATCCGATTTAAACGTTACAGGTCTACCATTAAAAACAAAAGAAACACCAGTTGGGGTGGTACAAGCCGATGCAGAACCGATGGTTGTTGCTGGACCAAATATTGCAGAAGAAACCCCATTATTAGCTAATATTATGGTATTAGCACCCATTGTTATTTGTCCAATAAGTAAATTTAAGAAACCACTTATGGTTACAGTAGCACCAGTGCCTACATTATAACTACCAGCCGTTGTATTTAATTCTAAATTATTAAATGAGCAGCCAAATGCCCTTATGGCAGCGCTGTTCATTACTACTTTACCATCCCCAGTAATAGTACCTGCAGTAGTGCCAGATCCGGTACTAGTGCCACCTATATTACCTTGGGTAGTTAAGGCCACTCCAGATGCAATAGATAGAGTTGCACTTGTTGTAACAATTACATTGCTAGTTACCGTTGTATTTGCATTAACTGCCACTGTACTTCCGTCATTTGCAGTTAAGCTACCCGTAATGGTAGTAGCGCTGTTTAGGTTTAGGGTTCCACCGCTATTCACGGTTATATTGGTGGTTGTAATGGTGGTTGGGGCTGTAATAGACACTGTAGCACCAGACTCAATGGTGATATAGTTTACAGCAAGCGATGTAGGTATTACTGGATAATTACTACTGCTAACAGTTGGTATTATTGCAGGATCTGTGGCACTTGGTACAATACCCCCCGCCCAATTACTAGCAGTATTCCAGTCAGTGTTGGTAGCACCAGTCCAAGTAAAAGTGCCCGGTGCAAAACAAACACCCCTAAATCCTCTAGTATTATTAGGAAGGGCAGTTGCTAGCGTGCTTAAGCTAGCGGTTAATGTGCCACTTTGACCAGAAGCATCTGTTAACGTTTGAAGGGTGGTGCTTGCTGTAGTACTACCAGTTGTCAAATATAAATCCACGTTGCCAGCACTATTTATATTACCCGTAATGCCATAGCTATTTATTGCTAAGGTAGCAGTGCCAACCGCAGACCATGTAGTGCCGTTATAAGAATATTTTCTTAACACTGTACCATCAGTCATATATGCCACATCTGGGCCAGCAATACTGGCACTTTGGTCAAAAAGAATAAATTGAAAAGTATTGTTTGTTGCTGTCGACGGGAAGCCCGATAAAGCGGTGGGCGTAACAGAGCCAGATACAGGAAGCCCTGTACCAACCCTGGCAACCGTAAAGGGCGTGGTAGTTCCTAAGCCCAAAGTATAGAGCTGTCCACTATAAATACCTACTTGCTTTACGTTGGTATAATTTGCAGCTGTTGAAGAAACCTGTGCAGAAGTTGTACTGGTAGAGTTACCAAATGCTACATATTTAATGGCTTTTGTAGAAGATGTTATCCAAAAACCATTACCGTCTGTTGTTAATGCTTGCCTTATGTTTCCACCTATATCCGCAGCAGATAACTTAGTACTTAAATCTGCACTATTGTACAATGTATTTAATCTAGCAACTACTTTAACATCTGTAGCTATAGCTATTGCAGAGCCAGTTGTTCTATTATAACCGGTAAATGATATGTACTTCCCATCAATCGATGTGGAAAGGTTGCCATCACCGCCACCATTGGCAGATAAGGTGATACCTGTACTTGATGAGTCCATTAATATGGATTTTACTAATGTACCAGTTTTAGTGTATTCGTTTAAATAGACCGGGGAGGCATTAGTGCCTAGTGTAGTATTACCATTGCCTACCGATATTACCACCAAATTACCAGGCGTAAATGTTGTGGTTCCAGGCTGTGCATTTAAGTTTAATGCAGCACAAAATAGTAAGAGCGTCAAGATTCTTTTCATAAACAAGCAATTTTATTTTTTTCAAAAGTGAATTTGTTAATTTAGATGTTCATCCTGAACTGTACTGAAATGTTGAAAAATGTGCGTTTAATT
>NZ_JBQWIE010000085.1:0-1625 GCF_056745525.1 Parasediminibacterium sp. HNIBRBA5674
TTAAAACCACAGAATTTGCCAGCAATAAAAAAGATGCAAACATTGGCTACTAAAAAGTTTTACAAGTTGCCAAATGGAAATTATGTATTTGATATGGGGCAAAATTTCGCAGGCTGGAATAGGTTGAAAATCAACGCACCAAAAGGCACAATCATTACCATGAAAATGGCTGAAGAAGTTGCTAATGATACATTGGCTTATGGCACTACTGGTGTATATGCTACCAACGTAATACAAACGGAGAAATATATTTGTAAAGGTTCTGGTATCGAAATTTGGGAACCCCGATTTACCTATCATGGCTTTAGGTATGTAGAAGTTAGTGGCTTGACAGGCACACCCACAAAGGATTTATTAACAGGTATTGTGGTGCATTCTTCCATGCTTTCAGCAGGAAACTTTAATTGTGCTAATCCTCAAATTAACAAGCTACACCAACTGAGTTATTGGACTTTAATTAGTAATCTGCACAGCATTCCTACAGATTGCCCTGCACGTGAAAAGTGTGGTTGGTTAGGCGATGCACATGCCATGGCACAGAGTAGTATATACAACAT
The DNA here is from genome assembly GCF_056745525.1 of Parasediminibacterium sp. HNIBRBA5674. Lineage (NCBI taxonomy): Bacteria > Pseudomonadati > Bacteroidota > Chitinophagia > Chitinophagales > Chitinophagaceae > Parasediminibacterium > Parasediminibacterium sp. HNIBRBA5674. The sequence goes on from NZ_JBQWIE010000085.1 coordinate 558, forward strand.
GGATATGGAGAATTTTTGGTTAAAGTTTATGGATGATATTCACTCAACCGCAAAGCCTATGCTTAATACGCTTAGATATACAGGATTAAAAACCCCCATGATAGAGAAGTATTTAAAACCTGCTGGCATACCTACCATGGTAGCCCCTGGTAAACGTTTTATTGGCGCTGCCTCGCCAGATTGGGGCACAGCCATTGTGCAACTACCTTGGTTTTTGTATAAATATTATGGCAATACTAATGCATTGAAAAAGTTTTATCCAGATATGAAACAATGGGTAAATCTTGTAGGAGGGCTTGCTAAAAATCATATTGTATATATAGGTTTAGGCGATTGGTGCCCACCTGGTACCATTGCAAAAATAGATTGTCCAGTGCCATTGAGTTCTACGGCATTTCACTACAATGATTTAATGATATTAAAGCGAGCTGCGGCTGCACTTGGTAACACCTTAGATAGTCAAGCATTTAGCGATTCTGCTTTATTAGTTCGTAATGCATTTATTGCTAAATATTACAACCCTACCACACATTCATTTGGAAGCCATACAGCTAATGCAATGGCATTGGATTTTGGTTTAGTGCCTGAAGGTGATGAGGCATTGGTAGCTAATGCAATAGCAACCACCAGCAACCAAAAATTTAACGGCTTTATGTATGCAGGCATATTTGGCTTGCAACGTTTATTTGATCAATTAAGCAAGCACCAAAACGAGCAAGCAGCTTTTAATATGCTAGATAAAAAAGGCGATAATAGCTTTGAATTAATGTGGAAGAAATACGATGCTACCACACTTTGGGAAGTATTGCCCGTTAGCACACGTTTTGTAACCGAGAATCCAAGTATAATTGCTACAAGTTCTCATAGTCATCCCATGCAAGCCGGTTTTGATGCTTGGTTTTTTAATGGTATAGCAGGTATTAACCCAGATATTACTGCCCCAGGTTTTAAGAAAATGATACTTGAGCCAAAATTGATTAACCAATTACAATTTGCTAAAGGCGATTACAATTCTGTTTATGGTACAATAGTGTCTGACTGGAAATGGGAGGGTAAAAATTTTGTATG
>NZ_JBQWIE010000086.1:0-1478 GCF_056745525.1 Parasediminibacterium sp. HNIBRBA5674
TTGTTTAGCAATTGGTGGTACAATTAATAGACAATTTCAACACCTTTTTCGCTGTTTCTTAAACCGAACTCACGTTATTTTACAAAACACATTGGCTTCAATAGATAGTTATTAGCTTTTTCTTAATGAAATTTTCTCACTATTGCTTTTGCGGCTTGTTTACGTCCTTTTATGAATTATTCAAAAAAAAACAGAATTTCCTCTCATCAATTTCTCTTTTCTCTAACAACAACATCGTAGCATCTTTGTAAATTATCAAAAGAAAACTTCCATAATGGCAAAAGATAAAATACTAGTGATTGGCGCAAGTGGCCAAATAGGTGTAGAATTGACATTGGCGCTTCGTAAAATTTATGGCAACAACAATGTTATTGCTAGCGATTTGCGTGAAGAGAACGAGCTTTTAAAAGGCACAGGCCCTTATGTAAGCATAGATGTGATGAATAAAGAAATGCTGCATGTGCAAGTTATTCGTCAAAACATCACACAGATTTATCTCTTAGCCGCCATTCTTTCTGCCACTGGCGAAAAAAATCCAACACTCGCATGGAATCTTAACATGCAAGGCTTACTCAATGTATTAGACATCGCAAGAGAAGAGAACCTCAAAAAAGTCTATTGGCCTTCCTCTATTGCTGTCTTTGGCCCTACAAGCCCTAAGCAAAACTGCCCACAGCAAACCGTTATCGAGCCTATCACAGTATACGGTATCAGTAAGTATGCTGGCGAGTTTTGGTGCAATTACTATCATCAGCGCTTTGGCCTCGACGTGCGTAGCCTGCGCTATCCAGGGCTTATAAGTTATAAATCTGCGCCAGGTGGCGGTACTACCGATTATGCAGTAGAAATCTTCAACGAAGCCATTGAACACAAAACCTATCAATGTTTCCTTAGCGAGAATACTTATTTGCCTATGATGTATATGACCGATGCCATCAACGCAACTATTAATCTCATGGAAGCACCAGCCGATAAAATTTCAGTGCGTACATCCTACAATGTAGCAGGCGTAAGCTTTTCACCAAAAGAAATTGCTGCCGAAATACAAACCCACATACCAGATTTTACTATCAGCTATAAGCCAGATAGCAGACAAAACATAGCAGATAGTTGGCCGCAAAGCATAGATGATATAGTAGCAAGAAACGATTGGGGCTGGCAGCCTGCATTTAATTTACAAAGGCTTACCAAAGAAATGCTAGATAATCTTAAACTTTCTTTATAGCATTTTTTCTTTTTTATGTTACAATCTGTAGTAATACTATGATGCTTCAGTTGCGTCCACTGCAACTGTGTAATTATTTTCAACTTTTATTTAAGCGTAGAATGCTGTGGTAGCTGTGCTTTAAGCGTATTTAGTTAATGGTTTTGACTATCTTTTTTCAATAAAACTGCAAATTCATTTGCTATTTAGGAATTGCGTTCTATATTTGCACCCCGCTACTATAAAAATGGTGGAAGTTCTTTAGAGGTTTAGA
>NZ_JBQWIE010000087.1:0-1221 GCF_056745525.1 Parasediminibacterium sp. HNIBRBA5674
CAAAACGGGCAAGCATTTTTTGTACAAAATGATGGTACTGGTACAGCACCTACTTTAAATATTTTAGAAAGTCATAGATCTAATCTTGGTGTAACTGCAATTACAAGTACTGTTTTTGGTGATGAGCCTACAACCCCAAGTTTTCAACAATTAAATATTAATGCTTACCGCACTGCCAATAATCAATTTGCTGATGGTGCTGTAGCCATATTTGGTAGCGATTATAAAGCAGCAGTAGACAATACTGACATTACCAAGTTTACAAATTTTAATGAAACATTTAGCTTTAAAAGAAGTGATAAAGTATTGGGGTTAGAAGCAAGACCATTGGTTACAGCTAATGATACATTGTTTTGTAACCTTAGTAATTTTGGTAAAAGAGCCTACACATTGGTACTAGATGGTCGCAACTTTACCAATACCGCTGCTACACTAGAAGATAAGTACACAGCTACTAAACAACCTATTGATTTAGCTGGTACAACTACTTATAACTTTGTTATTAATGATGAAGCTGCCTCTGCTGCTAAAGATAGGTTTATGATTACGTTTGGTAATACTGCACCTGTAGCTACTATTACAGACGTAATAGCAAGCGATTTGTATGTAAAAATGAGTCCTAATCCTGTAAGTAATCAATTAATGGTAAGTTTCAAAAATGCAATTGCAGATGAAACAACCATCAATGTAGTAAACAGCTTGGGACAAGTTGTAAAAACAGTAAATGCTGGTAACGTAGCTACTGGTAACATTAACATACAAGTAAGTAACTTATCATCAGGTGTATATAATGTGCAACTGATAAGTGGCGGCAAAATTGTAAAAACGCAACAAGTAGTAAAAAACAAGAACTAAGCCAAAAAATAATGAGGGCTAATGAATGTAGCCCTCAACTTTTAAAAAATAATAAATATATTAACGATGACCATACAACAAAAAAAAACAATACTTTCTTTATTTGTAGTTTGCGCAATTATGCTTTTACCAATGTTAGCATTAGCAGGCGTAGATGACACACCCGGTAACCCAGATGCAGAAGTACCATTAGATGGCGGCTTATCACTTTTGGTAGCAGCGGGTGTAGGTTATGGTGCTAAGAAACTAAAGGCAAGAAAGGCTTTAGCAAGTAGCAATAAAAACTAACACACTTTTTAATACTATTAATTTATGGCGATTACTTTTAATTAAGTAATCGCCATTTTTTATTTAACTAAAAATTTG
>NZ_JBQWIE010000088.1:0-1105 GCF_056745525.1 Parasediminibacterium sp. HNIBRBA5674
ACTGATTTTAACGGTACACCAGGGTTAACTAATTACGTAGATTCAAGTAAACCTACAGCTTTTGCTTATGGTGTTACTGGTACACTAAATGGTAGTAGCGTGAATGTACAAACGAATACAACTGGCTTTAGCATTGTTGGTAACCCATTTGCTGCGCCTGTAAAATCTTCTGCATTAACTGGCGGTACTGCTGGTACAGCTTACTATAGGTATGTTGCAAATTTAGGTAGCGCAACCCCACGTATTAAGGCAGGCGGATGGTCAGCAGTTATGAGTTCAGGTGATTCTACAATACCAATGATGGGTGCTATTGCTTATACAGCGGGTGTATCTAGCATTACTATAGATGCAAGTACCGCAATTAGTACTACAGGTAATGCTATTACAGGTTTATTTGGTGAGACAGAAACTTTAAAATATTTAGAGTTGCAAATTACTAGTGGTGGTAATTTTTACGACAAATTGTTTGTACGCGCAGACGCAACTGCAAGCGAAGCTAGCAACGAGCGAATGGATTTAGTAAAGTTAAATAACGATGTAACTAATATTTACACCATCGCACCCGATAAAGCTCGTTTAGCAGTAGATGCACGTAAAGGCTTAGATGCCACAATACCAGTAGGTATAACTGCACCAGCAGGCCAATATACATTTACAGTAGCTAGCAACAACTTACCAAATGCCAGCAATGTGTACTTATTAGATAAATTAACCAACACCAAAACAGTACTAACAGCAGGTACAACTTACAGTTTTGATATTACGGCAGATGCATCAACAAAAGGTGATGGTCGTTTTGAATTAGGTGCAGTTAAAACAGCCATTCAAGATGTTGTTACGAACGACAATTTTTCAGTAAAAGTATTGGGTAATGTGGTAAACAATGCTGTAACAGTACAAGTAAAAGGTGCAAAATCGGCAGTACAGATTACAGTAGTAGACATGCAAGGTAAAATGATTAGTACCACTACAAGTAGTAGAGAAATTAATACTATAAGCTTAGCAAGTGGTAGCGGTATATACTTGATAAAGGTAACTGATGGTGATAACAGCATTGTAAACAAAGTTGTAAAACCATAATCAATTTAACTAACCCAAAGCATCA
>NZ_JBQWIE010000089.1:0-1093 GCF_056745525.1 Parasediminibacterium sp. HNIBRBA5674
GTAATCAATTTTTAAGTAAAATATCTGCGTGTTTATTGTTGTTATATGTGGTTGCTTGTAACAATAATCCTTCGAAATCTGAGAAAGCAGATTCTGTTCTTCAAGCTAGAAAAAATGATTCGGCCATCAGTTGCCATTCAAATATTCCATCAAGGTTTGGTGCAGTTGCAGATAGTACGCAACATATTGTAGCTAGCAACACCACTTCTACACAAGGTATGGTAAGTATTCCTGCTGGAACTTTTATGATGGGTGCAGATGATAAGCAAGCCGATAATGATGAGTTTCCTAAACATAAAGTAAGTGTAGATGCTTTTTGGATAGATGCAACAGAAGTGACCAATGCACAATTTGCAGCTTTTGTAAACGCCACACATTATGTAACCACAGCCGAGCGTAAACCAGATTGGGAAGAGCTAAAAAAGCAATTACCCCCAAATACCCCCAAACCGCCAGAAGATAAACTAGTAGCCTCTTCATTGGTTTTTACACCACCTACTCAAGCTGTTGATTTAAACAATTATGCACAATGGTGGACGTGGATGGAAGGTGCAGATTGGCGCCATCCTGATGGTCCAAATTCAAACATAAAAGGCAAAGAAAATTTACCTGTAGTGCAAGTATCTTGGGATGATGCCATGGCTTATGCAAAATGGGCTGGTAAACGCTTACCAACTGAGGCCGAATGGGAATGGGCAGCAAGAGGTGGATTGGTAAATAATGTGTACAGTTGGGGTAATGAAGACTTGGATGCTGGTAAACCGAAGGCTAATACTTGGGAAGGAAATTTCCCGAATAGCAATACAAAACGAGATGGATTTTACGGTGTAGCACCAGTAAAAAGTTATGCACCCAATGCTTATGGCTTGTACGATATGGCAGGCAATGTATGGGAATGGTGTAGCGATTGGTATAGAAACGATTATTATAAAACAACTAATAAACCCGATGGTGTTAAAAATCCACAAGGACCAGCTACAAGTTTCGATCCTCAAGAGCCTTATACACCAAAAAAATCTTTACGTGGTGGTTCATTTATGTGCAACAAAAGTTACTGTACAGGTTACAGAGTTTCTCGCAGAATGAAGAGTAG
>NZ_JBQWIE010000008.1:0-120680 GCF_056745525.1 Parasediminibacterium sp. HNIBRBA5674
TGAGTTTGATGAGTGTGGTAACTTTTAAACTCTTTTCGATGCTCACTTATTTTATAACTAGCAACTTGCGTTAATTATTATAAAGACATTGCAAAAAGAGTAAAAGAAAGAGAAAAAGCAACAGCTAAAGAAGATGATAGACTAGATATTTTATTAGTAGTAAACATGTTTCTTACAGGCTTTGATGCCAAGAAGCTTAATACCATGTATGTAGATAAAAACTTGAAGTATCATGGTTTGATTCAAGCATTCTCACGTACCAATCGTATTTTAAACGAACAAAAATCACAAGGCAATATCGTTTGCTTTCGCAACCTAAAATCTGCTACAGATGATGCAATTACTTTGTTTTCAAACAAAGAAGCAATAGATGTTATAATCATGCAACCAGTAGAAGATTATATTGAGCAATTCAATAAAGCCTTTCAACAATTAAAAAATATAGCACCAACTGTAAATAGTGTTGATGATTTAAAAGACGAAAATGAACAGCTAGAGTTCATAAAAGCCTTTAGAGAGTTAATGAGGCTCAAAAATGTCCTAACCACATTTGCCGATTTTACTTTTGATAAAGTAGAAATGCCTGAACAGGATTTTGCAGACTATCGCAGTAAATATTTAGACTTATACGACAGCACAAAAAATACAGGCACAAAAGAAAAAGCATCCATCTTAAACGATGTAGATTTTGAGTTAGAACTCATTCACCGTGACGAAATAAATGTGGCCTATATTCTAAAGCTATTGGCAAACTTAAAAGGCGGTACAAAAGAAGAGCAAGAAAAGCAACGTAAGCAAATTATTGACTTGCTCACAGGCGAATTACAATTACGTTCTAAGAAAGAATTAATTGAAAAATTCATAGAAGAGAACTTACCCCAAATCAATGATGCAGAAGAAATACCAGAAGCCTTCAACACATTTTTAGAAGCCGAAAAACAAGCTGCATTTAATGAGTTGTGCAAAGAAGAAAAATTAGATCCCACAAAACTAAATACTGTAATAGGCGACTATTTATTTACAGAACGTAAACCTTTGCCAGATGATATTGTAAACATGCTCGAAACAAAACCCAAACTACTAGAACGCAAAAAACTAACCGAAAGAATTATAGATAAAGTGATGAAATTTATTGATACTTTTATTAATGGCTTAGCATAATGATATAATTCTTAATATCTATTTCGCATGAAAAAATTTGGCAATGATGTGGATTATTCTGTATATAATTTTGATGCACCTGAATTGATTTGTAGTCACCATATAAATCAACCCCTCATTCAAAAATTCATCCTTGCAAATGGCAAAAGAGGTCGATGTGAATTTTGTGATAGATTGATGAAAGTTATATCACTTTCAGAGGTATTGAAACTGATTGTACTAGGTATTGAATGTGTGTTTGAAGATGCTGTAGAAAGCAGGTGGCGAGATAAAGAAGGTCAGCATGGCTTTATTGGAGATACAAAAGATTTTTACGATGTTTTTTATGAAGATTTTTTAGAATTGCACATTGATAATAAACTACTTGATGTTATTTATAAATACCTAGAAAATTCAGAAATTATTTATTGTCAAAAGGATGAATTTGGTAGTGAATCTGATTATTTAACTAGTTTATGGGATTTTTTTAAAGAAATAGTAAAACATAAGGCGAGGTTTGTATTTTATTACGATAACGCTTTTGATAATTATAACTACTTCAAACCATCCTCTATACTTTCGAAGGTTCAATCTTCAATTTTAGATTTGAATTTATTTAGAACTATTAAAACTACTGACAAAATTTATCGTTGTACACAACACGATAAGCTTGACAGTGTTGGAGTAGATGGTGCAAGGATTGCTTCAAGTCCTACTCATTTCTGTAAACATAATAATCGAATGAGCCCTGCTGGTATATCCATGTTTTATGGCAGCCCTAGTAAGAAAACTTGTATTTTCGAAGCAGTAAATGCAGATAATGAAGAGAAGCCTTTTTATACAACTGCATACTTCACACCTAAAGTAAATCTTAACTTGGTAGATTTTACTAATCTTCCACCTATTCCAAGTATTTTTGATAAAGTGAAGAATAAGTATATCGACACACTTTTTTTCTTAAAAGGGTTTATATCAGATATTTCAAAACCAATTATCAGTATTGATACTATAATTGATTATATCCCAACACAAATTGTAACTGAATATATTAGATACAATCCAGAATTAAATGCAGATGGTATTATTTATCCCTCTTCTAAAAATCCTTCAAAAGAAAATTTTGTCCTCTTTATGGACCATAAAACCTCACTTGAAAAATTGATATTCCATCCTAATAGTATTAAAGTCGCAAAAGTTAGAAGTCAGCAATTTAGATAATTGGTTTATATTTTTAAATTAATCACATCTACACAGAACAATAAAAATAACAGGCTGCCAAGCTGCAAAACCCACAGCACAGCCCCTTATTTTTACAACAACCGCCAACACGCATGCCACACAGTTTCTTCTATTATTCCCCTTTAGGGGCTAGGGGCATAACTGTCAGGCATCTTGCCCACGCTTCACAGCAGCCACAAAACAAAGCCCAGCACATAACAGCATATCTACTGAGGAATAAAGCCAATAAGGTACGCAGCAGGGTCTATTGTTGTTTTTCATTGGTTTGCCCCACCCCCTGTCATGCAGCGTTCAGTTTTTCAATATAGCAGCAGCATTTCCTTTCCCCCGCCCACGCTTGTAACATTTCCGCTGCCAGCATGGCAAAGCCATCAAGGCGGCAGCGTCGTGGGTCGGGGGTGTTGACAGTGTAATATGCAGTTACCTTAGGTCAGCACTGCACCGGCATTTAACACAGATGAACTTTTGTACAGTCAAGCACAAAATAGAGCTTTATAACATTTCTAAACTTTGGGTTGTGGTTTGATTCATGCCGCCAAAGGTGCTGCCCAATAGGCATCTGCCCAGTAGCAATAATCATCTACTTTCAAGCAACACGTTCCCATCTTTTAATAAAAATGCTAAAGCGAAAGTATTGTGGCATCCCACCGCACAAAGCCCACCAAAAAATTCCGCCATAAACACAAAACCCAACACACAAAAGCCATCATTTATTGCGTTGCTTTTTGGTGTTAAGCCATGCCACTAATGGCTAGTCGCTAAGATTTTTATTAAGGGATTTTGGATTAAACGAAACTTCAACCTATCCAATAAAAAAATCCAAAGGATTTTCCTTTGTTTGAAACACAGGCAATAAAAAAGCCCTCTCTTACGAGAAGGCTTTTACAATCATCTATCAGTCTCACATTTCACTATTCAAATTTAAACTTCCTACCTCTTTGCCTTCCTTACGGTCGTCTGTGGTCGGTTGACGGTCGTCTTTCCTCACAACTACACCCCATCAACTTTTACAATTGATAAAGCATTGTAAGAGCCATTTTTTAAAGGGTATTTCACACCGTTTACATCTTGGTAAAACTCTACACCAAACACCAAAAACAAAGGGTGTGTGCTATTAGGTGCTAGTGCAGTGTTTAAAACATTTGCAGTAGTTGCGGTTTCATCCCAAGGCAATATTGCGGTATTGCTTGATACGGCTTCAAACACTTCATTTTCAAAGTCAATACTTGCACCACTTGCTACCAATCTAAAATGGGTTGTACCACCAGGTGCAGCCACCAAATCAGCAGGTATAAAACTTGGCACAGTTACTTTTAAAGCACCTGTAATGCGGTCAATACTTGGTGTATATGGTGCATACATAGTATTACCAAGTTTGGCATTGATGTTAAACTCAAAGCCTTCCAATAATTCGGCTTCGCCATCAATTACATTTCTTTGCCCACGTACACTGGTAATATCTGCTTGTATTACTTCAACCATTTTTTGCGTTAAGCGGCTCACCATACGGTTATCATTGCTATTCTGCAATATCACACGCAATGAATTACGCAATACCTTACCTGCTTTGCCCGCAGCACCAAACTCATTACCATTTTCTCTAGTACGTTGAAACTTTGGGTCATTAGCAATACGGTCGGCACTTACACCGCCTTTTTCTCTTGCTAAATAGCCATCTTGACTCTTGTAAAAAGTAATGCCACCAATAGTGCCATCTAATTTTAAAATACCTTTTTGCTTTGCCATCTTTTTTTAATTTATGGGGGTTATTTAATTACTTATTTTGTGTTACAGGCACTACAAAAAATAGCCCTGTTTTTGCCGTTTAAATTCCTGTAAACCCAAGGTGGGCATACTTTATTGCTTCCGCATTGCCACAGCCCTTTACGCTTATTTATCGCTATTTCTTGTAGATTCTCTAATGCCATGTTATGGCTATACGCTTTGTAATGCCATGCCAAACCATTGCTCACCATCAAACTATCCCAAGCCATGTTATTAATACTTATGCTTGCAATGCTTCTGCCGTATCTGTCTTTACTGATGCTATCAACCAACACAGTTTTACCAAGCAGCAAGGCATTGGCGTTTTTCGTGGCTTCGCCACCAAAAGCCTGTGTGCTTTCTGGTGCATCTACATTGGCAAGCCTTACCGTAAACACCCTGCCAGCTCTTAGCATTTGGTAAGTATCACCATCTATTACACGTATCACCGTTGCAGTGTATTGTGCATGTAATACAGCCCCGTTAAGGCACATTAAACCAATAAGGATAGTATGTTGCAACAGCTTCATTTCTCAAAGCTATAAAGCATGTAAGCCACTAAAATCAAAGCAGCAAGCGGCTTTGCCGTTCCTGCCGATTTTGCCAACTATTGTAGTTATTTCCTGTCAATTTCTTTAGTATTTTTGTAAGGGCATCACTATATCAAAAGCATAGATAGTGTATAGATGAAGCATGGATAGTGTATTAATCAAGCATTAAATTGAATTATAGTAATGGAACGTATATGTATTTATCCTAAAGATGTGCAAGTAGTTACTGGCAAAAGCGAGAGATATGGAAGAAGTGTTATTCAGCACATTAAAAAGAAACTATCTAAAGAAACGCATCAGCTTGTTACAGTTGAAGAATTTTGCGAATACATGGGGCTTAAATTAGAAAAAGTGGTTAAACTTCTTCCTTAAAAAGCAGTATTAATTTGTTTACCCCATGTTTACCCCAAAAATAAAAAAGCCTTGTAATCAATTGATTTACAAGGCTTTATGCTTATTATAAGTGACCCGGATTGGATTCGAACCAATGACCTACAGCTTAGAAGGCTGTAGCTCTATCCAGCTGAGCTACCGAGTCATTTATTTTGGATGGCAAATTTAAGGGGAAAATTATTCGCAAAACAAGTTTCTCAATTTAATTCTGTAATAAACCTTGTATTTTTAGTGTTAAATCGCCTTTTTGATGAGCTATAATTACCTACCACTTGATAGAAAACCACTTTTCTTTGACCAAATAATTAATCTGCTTGACTACGAACAGCTTGTTTCTATTACGTTTGACGCACATGAACAGATATTAATAGGTAGAGATTATCTAGATAAAAAAATAGCTGAAGGTGCTTTATTAGACAATATCAATGCGATAGATGGCAAAGCCATAGAAGCAAGCGCTATAGTAAATATTCAGCAAGAAATACTTGTGCGAAATGCATTTACCGAAGGTGCAATACTACCTACACCAATAGTAAAGCTTACGCTGATGCTAAAAATAAAAAGCCTTAGCTATGGCAAATCTGGTATAGATATAGAAACTGTAAAACGCCTGATGGAAATGTATAACAACGATATGCTACCAGTACTTTATAGCGATGGCAACTTTAATGATGCTGCGATTTTAAGTCAACTAAGCTTGCCTTTAATTGGCTTGGGTAAAGTGCATTACCAAGGTATATTAATGACAGCTGCTGAAGCTTTAGAAAAGCAAGGCTGGCAAGCTTTACAGTTAAAAAGTAAAGAAGCCATTGCACTAATAAGTGGCTATCAATTTACCAATGCCTACGGCTTATTTTATGCTAAAGAAGCATTAGACAAAAAAACATTAGACAGAAGAGTATTGGACGAAATTATTGCCACACTAATTAATGCAGCTAACACGCCTACAGATGCTATTATCATTGATGCACAAAAAGATGCTATCACTTATCAAACAATAGATAATACTGTACTGGTAAAGGCAATAGAGCGATTACCAAAACATTAATCTTTCCATAAAAAAGGAAATAGAATTACTGCTAGGCCTATTACCAATACATCTAAACCCATTAAAGAAAATACTAGAAACCACCACCCTTCTAACACCACAGCACTGAAAGCTGTGGTTGTAATTTTCATGAGTAAGAGTATTTGAGGAATAATAATTGGAAAGCCCATAATAGCCATTAATGCAGCTGATTGCTGTGCTTTGCCAGCTATGGCCGCTAAAAAAGTGAATACCAAACTAATACTGACGCCACCTAAAATAGTAATGCCTACAAACTGCAAATAATTGGTAAGCGGATTGCCTAATAATAACGTAAACATGGCAAGACTGAGCAAGCTCATCAATACCATGAGCAACAGATTGAACAATATTTTACTGATGATAAAATCTTTAGCGCTAGCAATGGTGTAGAAATACAAAAGGCGTCCTTTATTGTCTTGTAAAAAACTTTTGGCTACCGCATTTACACACACAAACAACTGCGTAATCCAAAAAAGGCCGTCCCAAACTTTATCTTCTGGCTGCCCCATAGATTGATAAATGACAAATATGGTAGAAATTACGTAAAGCAAAATGCCATACAAAGTGTATTGCTGCCTAGTTTCTAGCAGAATATCTTTACGTAAAAGGGCAATAATTGGATGTGAGACTTTTTGTTGCATGAATAAAGCAAAAATAAACTGAGAATATACAATTACTGTATTTTTATTGCTACAAATTAATTTATGAAGAAAGTACCTCGATGGCTTACGTATATCGCTTGTATTTTAATGGCTAACGAAGCTTCTTCGCAAATTATTAATATTGATAAAATAGACACATTACCTTACTATAAAAAGGCAAAATGGAACGGTAATATTGCTGCGGGTTTAGAAATTGATAAACAAAAAAGCACCTTATATGATGCAAGCAATTTTCTAGATATATCGTTACAAAAACAAAGAGAACTATTGATATTTTCTGCAAGCAACAGGTTTACATACAATGGTCCACAGGATTTTTTAAATACTGGCTATTTTCATTTGAGATGGCGACATCATTACAAGAATCAACTGCACATAGAAAATTACACGCAGTTTGGTTGGGATTCTAAAATTGGGTTACGCAATAGGTTTTTGTTAGGTGAAAATTTGCGTTACAACTTTTGGCATAAGCGCAGCTGGGAAATGACTTTTGCAACAGGTGTAATGTATGAACGAGAAACATGGGATTATGATGCCGTAGATAGCAATAAACTACCAAGTAATACAGCAGACATCATTAACAATAGGCTTAAAAGCAATAACTACATCAAATGGGATGGCAATATTTCGCCAATAAGCAGATTAACTTTTGCCATTTTTTACCAAGCAAGATTTAGTAATTTTTTTAAACCAAGGGTAGCTACCGTATTTAGTTTAGATATTGATGCTACCAAACATTTTGGCTTAAGCCTAAAATACACAGGTACTTATGATGCACAACCTGTGGTGCCAATTATGAATTTCTACTACACGCTTAGCAATAATTTGGTGTACCATTTTTAGCCGCAAACGAATCGTTGCATAAATGTTTTACACCAATAAAACACATTTGGCTTTTAAGTGGTCGAAATAAGAAAACTGGCTTATCATAAAGTCACTTTTTTACCTACATTTAATAAACCAAACAATTGCTACCCATGAAAATTATATTTCTAGTGCTCATTGGTATTTGCATTTACTCGCCAATATTTGCAGTTACCGAAAATGATGTTTACTGCTACATGAATAGCATTGGTATACAGCACTCAGAAGTGGTACTAAAACAAGCTATTTACGAAACGGGGCACTTTAAATCGAATATTTTTAAAGCAAAAAATAACCTATTTGGGTTTAGGCGCTCGAAAGGTTATTTAAAATTTAAATCGTGGAAAACCTGCATAGATTTTTATAAAAAATGGCAAGACAAATATTATCATGGTGAAGAAGATTATTACCAATTTTTGCAAAAGAAAAACTTTGCTGGCAGCAAAAAATTTAATTACGCCAAACAACTAAAAAACATCAAAATAAGAGGCTCGCTTAACTGTTAAAGTGCAATGAAGAATAGAATTAAAGAACCTGTAATAATTGTTAGCTCGGTTACATTGATATTGCTGGTTTTGTCTATTATTAAATTGCCAAACATTAAATATTTAAACAGTTACAAAAGCGTAGACATTCTATCAGATTTAAAAAAAGATACCACAAAAAAAGTTACACCAACTATTGTAGATACAGCTAAAACTACAGCTACCGCCAAAAAATTAGATACTGCGTTAATAGCTGATTATAGTACCGATTCACTTACAAGTTTACTCACCTTTTTCAATAAACTAGATCAAGCAAAACCCAAGAACAAAAAAGTACACATTGCTTATTTTGGTGACTCATTTATTGAATCTGATAATATTACGGCCGACTTACGCACCCATTTACAAACACAATTTGGTGGTAGTGGCATTGGCTTTTTGCCTATGCAATCTGTAGTAAGTGCACAATACCATAGCATCAATTTTACTACAAAAGGCTTTTGGCAAGACTATCATTTTAAAAGTAATCCTTACAAGCTAGCACTAGGGTTTACTGGTCATATTTTTTATCCGTTGGGTAATGTTACCACCGCTTATGTTGCTAAAAATAAAGTGCCATTTTACGATATAAAATTGTATACAGGCTTACATGCTACCAATAAAGCCCCTACCATTTTTATAGCAAAAGATGGTAAAGCAGCCACAATAAACGTAAGCAACACTGAGCTTGTAAATGAAACCTATATTAATGCTGCTAATACACCTGTAACCGATGTACGCATCTCTGCATCTGATAACAAGCTACCTGTTTATGGTATAAGTATAGACAACAGTGAAGGTGTATATTTAGATAACTATGCTTACCGTGGCAATAGTAGCTTATTGACCAACCTAATTACCAAAGAAACCTGGCAAGCTTTTAATAAACATCTGCAATACGATTTAATTATTTTACACTACGGCCTTAATGCTATAGAACATGATAAAGAACGTTTTCCTTGGTTTGAAAATAGCATGAACAGGCTGATACAAACGATTAAGCAAAACTTACCGAACACACCCATACTTTTGATAAGTACAAGCGATGTTGCTTACCGCTACAATGGCAAGTATAGCACCGATAAAGCAGTGCCTTTTATGGTGGCTACACAACAAAAAATTGCAACTAATAACAAAGTGGCCTTTTGGGATTTATACAGTGCCATGGGTGGTGAAAACACGATGGTACAGTGGGCAGAAGACAAGCCGACTTTGGCTTATAAAGATTATATTCATGTGAATGATAGAGGTGCAAAAAAAGTAGCTGACATTTTTTATAATAAACTGATGGCATCGAAAAAATATTACCAACAATACGCTAAAAAATAACGAACCACATGATGCGTATTGATGTACATAAACTGCTTAATCAGCTTGCGTTTGACAAGAATGACCCGCTATTATTTAATAGTGCGTTTTTCTTAATTTTCTTTGGTTTCTTTTTAACGGCTTACTTACTATTTCAAAAAACTAAGAACGCTAGAATTTATTTCTTAACGCTGTTTTCGTTATACTTTTTTTACAAAACCTGTGGTTGGTACGTGGGCTTTATTTTACTAGCTGCGGTGGTAGATTTTAACATTAGTAAAATCATTTACGAAACTACCTCAAAGCATGCACGCAAGGTATTAATGACAATGAGCATTTTACTAAACGTGGGTTTGTTGTTTTACTTTAAATATACCAACTTCTTTATCGACATTATCAATGATGTTTCGCAACAGCAGTTGCATCCATTGAAGTTAATATTACCAGTGGGTATTTCGTTTTATACGTTTGAAAATGTGAGCTACACAGTGGATGTTTACAAACGAGAAATAAAGCCTGTAGATAAGTTTATAGACTACTTATTTTTCTTATCATTTTTTCCCAAATTAATGATGGGGCCAATAGTTCGTGCTGCTGATTTTTTACCGCAAATAGAGAAAAAGCCCTTTGTAACCGATGAACAATTAGGGCAAGGCTTGTACTTAATTACAGCAGGTATTATTAAAAAAGTCGTCATCAGCGATTATATTAATGCCAACTATGTGATGTATATTTTTGATAATCCCGCAGCACATACTGGGCTTGAATGTTTACTTGCGGTTTATGCTTATGCCATGGTCATCTATTGCGATTTTTCGGGCTATTCTGACATGGCAAGAGGTATGGCCAAATGGATTGGCTTTGAAATCAATCTCAACTTTTTATCGCCCTATCAAAGTAGTTCTATTACTGAGTTTTGGCGCAGGTGGCATATCTCATTATCTAGCTGGCTAAGAGACTACATTTATATACCACTTGGTGGTAACCGTAGTGGGTATTTTAATACTTATAGAAACCTATTTATCACCATGATTATTGGTGGTTTTTGGCATGGTGTAAGTTGGAATTTTATTGCTTGGGGCGCTTTGCATGGCATGGCTTTGGCGCTACACAAGCTGCAAAAAGATTACGAGGCAAAGCCGCTTTTAGTCATTCCATATTCACCTAAAACCACCAAGATCGTTAATAGAATATTGGTTGACTTACCTGTATTTAAAGTACCTTACTCACCAGCCCTTACCAAAATGCTAAAAGTGATGGCAACATTTCATTTTGTATGCCTTGGTTGGATATTTTTTAGGTGTGATTCTTTTACTGATAGTTGGACTTTTATCAACCAAATTTTTTCACATTTTAGTATTGCGGTTTTACCACAATTAGTGGCTAATTATGCCAATGTCATTATCATGCTGTGGCTTGGCTTTTTGCTACATAGCATTACTTCACCTACCGAATTAGAATACCAAAAGTTCTTAACCAAGCTATCTACACCACTTAAAATTGTGTATCTATTTGCAGCTATTTACTTAGCTATTCAGTTTAAACAAGCAGATGTGATTAAGCCAATTTATTTGCAGTTTTAGAGATTAATTTTAAGACAAATCACTATTTTTACTAAAAGGTTTTTATGGAAACGATTACTATTGAAAAGAAAAAATATGTTGTAGTAGAGCAAAAGAAATTTGAAGAACTGCAATCATTAGCCGCAGCTAAAAGCACCCCACAAAAAAAGCTTTCTGTAAAAGCTGCAAAATCACATACTCATAAATTAATTGATGCATGGGCAAAAGGAAAATAACCGTACTTGAAGAAGCCGCAACTTCAATTGCAGAGATAGCCTTTTACATTGAAGCAAAAGGATTACCCGAAACAGCCAAAAAATTGGTTGATGACGTTTTTGACTACTTTGATGAGATAGCAATTGATACAGCTACACACAAATTATGCAGCTACAAAAGATGGCAGCCTTTAGGTTATCATTGTGTGAGTTATAAAAAAAAGTACGTTATAGCATATCTCAACTTACATGATGAGATTACCATTTGCGACTTTGTTGCTGGCAAACTCTTAAAAAATTAGCCCTTCTCAACCACCAGATCATTAGCCAATTTCTCTTTCACCTCTACAATTTTGCTTTGTATTTCTGTAATTGATGCGTCTAAGTCAGCTATTTTAAGTGGTAGTGCTTCTGTGTTTTTAGAAATGTCTTCAAGCTTAGTTTTAAGTACTTCAATATCTTTCTCTACGCTTACAATTTTCTCTTCTTTTTCAATTATCCACGCTTCTACTTTGGTTTTAAAACTATCTGTCCAAGCGGTTTCTAACTTTTCATTTAAGTCTTTCAATTGGTCTTTTAGCTTGCCTATATAGTCTTTTTGCTGTGCAATACGGTCTTGAAAGCGTTGTGCAAATGCTTGTTGGTTTTGCAAATAACTTTCTTGCTTGGCTTTATAATCTTGCTGATTAACCAATCTTTTCTCTAGCATGTCTAAAAACTCACGCTGTTTTTTAGACCATTCTTCACGTTTTTCATCACGCTCTTTTTTCTTTATTTCCCATTCTTCTTGGCGTTTTTGTTGCGCCTCTTTGTGTTCTTCCCAAGCTTTATTTAAGTCCTCTTTGATGGCATCAATATTTGCAAACACTTGTCCTTTATGTTCTCTAGTCAACACATCTTTATACGTACCGATAAAATTGCGTACATCGTTTAAGGTTTCGGTACGGCTACGAAGGCTGTACTTACTGTCTTCTGGCTTGGCTATTAAATGCCAAGGTTTTGCATCGTCTGCAACTAAATTTTGCTCTTGTAAAAATGCATAAAACTTTACCACATAAGCTTGCAGTTCTTCAATGGCTGTGGCAGGCGCACAAGCATTTACAACCACACACACAATTTCTCGGTTATAGCTAAGGATTGAGCTTGTTGCTTTGAACGTATTTCTCTTTCTTGGGCAAATAACTCATCTTCCTTATCTTTTACAATAGTTCTAATATGGTTGTAAGTATCCCAAGCGGTGGTGCGGCGGTCTTTAGTAGCCCAACGTTGATGTTTAAAAAACTCGAAGGTTTGGTTGGCTATTTCTCTTAGGCTTTTAAAATCGTCTTTAGTAATGATGTCTTGTGCCAATACGTTGTTAGCAGCTACTGCTAGCTTTGCCACCATCTCTTCGCCCTCTTGAGTAAACGCTTCATTGGCTGCTTCTACAGTGGCTTCTTTTTCGGTAATGGTTTTTACTAATTGTTCAAAGGCAGCCAATGTGGTGGCTTTATCTTCTACGCTTTCAAATTGGGCAGCTTTTAAGTTTTCGTCTATTTCTTTTTTTCTGTTCCAAATGTCTCGGCTAGAAAACTGGCTTACGCCAAATTCTTGAATAAGGGTGTTAAGCGATGTAAGCTTTTTGTTGATATCTACGCTTGTCATAACAATGGTTGAAGCAGCAAAAATGCAGCAAAAGTGAATATGTATAGCTAACACAAGTTATCGCAATAGAAAAATGACGAGCAAAACCGAGGATTGGGGCTAAAAAGCTAGCTGATAACTAAAGGCTTGGCTATGTATTTCTATGCTCTATCTATACTCATCCTTCGTTCATCCTTCGTTATAATTATGCTACAGTACTGCTATAGGTATTAGGCGAAATGTCTTTTAGGTTGACTTACGTGTTAAGTGTTGCTTTACAAAATGTAGCGCAGCGAACAGAACGTACAAGGACGCAACAGGCGCTAAATAGCAGTACTAGCGCTGGTTACAAAAGAAAAAAGGATTTAACCCTTAGAAAGATTTTGAAAAACTTATAGGCTTCTTAGATAGCTTGCTTGGCGGCTTCGCCTTCGGCAAAACATTTCCAACAGCGAGGCTCGTAGGTATCTTTTTCGCCTAGTAGTACTTGGCCGCCTTCTTCGGTTTTGCGGTACGACACGTTGGCGATATGCCCACATTTTACGCAAATAGCGTGTAGCTTGGTAATGTAATCGGCTATTGACAAAAGGTTAGGCATTTGACCAAAAGGCTGACCTTTGTAATCCATATCTAAACCTGCTACAATTACACGAATGCCACGTAGCGCAAGGGTTTGACATACATTCATAATCTGGTCATCAAAAAATTGCGCCTCGTCTATACCTACCACATCTACATCTTGCGCCAATAGTAAAATGGTTTGTGAATTATCAATTGGTGTAGATTGTATGGCATTGGCATCGTGGCTTACCACTTTGGTTTCATCGTAACGAATATCGATAGCGGGTTTAAAAATTTCTACCTTTAGGTTGGCAATTTTTACACGTTTCAATCGACGAATGAGTTCTTCGGTTTTACCGCTAAACATACTGCCACAAATCACTTCAATCCAGCCTCTTCTTTCGCCACTTAAACTAGGTTCTATAAACATGTAAAATATATTGTAGTAAAAAACGTTAGTAAATAGATTGCTTTCTTTAAAACGCCAAAAATATCACATCTTATGGAAAAGGTACATCTTCTTATTAACAGATTGAAAGAACAGCTTGAACAACAAGCTAGCAACGATAGTTTGCTTATAACTGCACAAATGCTAGTGATAGAATTGCAGGCAAAACACTTGCAACAACCAAGTGGCAAAGTGGCTGTAACTATGCCTTACAGGCAGCAGCAAGACTATGTTGCACCAACAGTTGAAGCTAAAATTGTAGAAATTCCACAACCATTAGATACAGAGGATTTTATAGCCGAAGAAGAAATTGTGGCTAAAGAAGAAGCGGTAGCTTTTAAGCACCATCAGTTTTTTGACGATGCATTTGCCAACCTGCCTACTGTAGCGTTTCAAGAGCCTAAAGAAGTATTTGCACTGAACGATGTAATGATGACAGAGGAAGAAAATGTAAATACTAAATGGCAAGCAAAGCAAGTAGAAGTAGCGACAGTATTAGAAAAATCGCCAATTAAGGATTTGAAAAAAGCCATTAATGTAAACGACCGCTACTTATTTATCAACGAGCTATTTAGAGGCGATGAAGCAATGTATGAACGCAGCTTGAAAACCATTCAAGGGTTTAGCATATTGCCTGAAGCGATATTTTGGATACAAAGAGAACTAAAAGTAAAACTTGGCTGGCAAGAAGGTAGCCCTGCTGTGAAATTGTTTGATCAATTGGTGAGTAGACGGTTTTCGTAGTGGGGTGGCTCGCAGATTTCGCAGAAAACGCAGATTTGGGGCAATCAATTAATATGCACATGAGCTAGTAAAGAAGTACATTTGTGAACACAAGTACCTAATTTACAAACATGATAAAAACACATGTAACGCCAACAGATGGCAATATTTCTATAAAAGTGCCACAAGATTATATTGGCAAGCAAGTAGAAGTTTTGATGTACAAAGTGGATGAATTGGTAGATATACAAGCTACAAAACCGCTTACTATGTCAGCCTATAAAGGGTTATTGAGTAAAGCTGAAGCAACTGAATTACAAGATTTAGTTTCAAAAAGCAGAGAAGAATGGAAAGACAGTATTTAATAGACACAAACGCTGTTATTGATTATTTAGGCAACATTTTACCTCCAGCGGGTGAAGCATTCATGGATGATATTATTCCATCAATTTCTACAATTACACGTATTGAAGTATTAGGTTGGTATAAAGCCTCACCAAATCAATTATTACAGTTACAACCTTTTATAGGTAGCACTAAGCAATATCCATTAGATGAAGCAGTAATTAATGCTACAATTACACTAAGGCAATTGTATAAAATTAAAACACCAGATGCTATTATCGCTGCCACTGCTTTAACTCACAATCTTGTTTTGATAAGCAGGAATACCAATGATTTCAAACATATTGTTGGATTAACATGCATAAATCCACACAGCTTGTAAATTACTTTCTAAAGAATAGAAGTAATATACCCAACAATTTCATCTGTTGCGCCCACTTTACTAGCAACATAATTACCTGCATCAACACATGCCTTATCATAAGCTGTTTTATCTGCTAGTAACTCATTGAATAAGGCTTCTAGTTCTAGTGCATTATCTACTGTAAAGCCACCACCTGCATCTATCAACTCTTCTGCTTCAATGTATTTATCGTACACGGGACCAAATACGACAGGTTTGCCATACACAGCTGCCTCTAACACATTGTGAATACCTTCATCACCAAAACCACCACCTACAAAACAAATAGTAGCGTAATGGTAGAGTTTGCTGAGCAAGCCGATGTTGTTGATGAGAAGAATGTTACTGGCTACTTGTTGCTGATTGCTAGTTGTTTCACCATTGACTGTTGACCATTGAATATTGGCTAAATCACTATACAACACCACGTTTTTATACAAACCTACGCATTCATCTATCCTACTTTGTTGAATATCGTGTGGTGCAATAATGAACCTGATATGTGGATGTTTCTTGGCATAATGCTGTAACTCTTTATCATCTTCTAGCCAGGTACTGCCAGCTACAATTACAGGCTCGTTACCAATAAAATCCTCTACAATTTTAATGGGCGAAAAACGGGCAGCTATTTCTTTTACACGGTCAAAACGAGTATCACCACTGACGCTAACATTTATGACACCAATGCTGGTTAATAAATCAGCCGAAGCTTGATTTTGCACAAAACAATAGCTAAAACTTTGTACCATTTTTCTGTAAAAACCACCGTACCATTTAAAGAAAACTTGGTCATCTCTAAAAATACCTGATACTAGCAACAAAGGAATTTGACGTTGTTTGGCTTCTTGCAAGTAATAAAACCAAAACTCATATTTTACAAATAATACCAATGAGGGCTTTACAATATCGTAAAAGCGCTTAGCATTTTTAGCGCTATCCATTGGCAAATAAAATATCCAATCTGCACCTTGGTAATTTTTACGTATCTCATAACCAGATGGTGAAAAAAACGTGATCAAAAATTTGGTATCAGGTTGTTGTAATTTTAGTTGTTCTACAATAGGCAATCCTTGCTCAAATTCGCCTAAAGACGCACAATGCATCCAAACTACCTTGGCGGTATTATTGGCAAATGCTTTTTCTAATTCATTAAAAATGGATTGCCTGCCTTTTATCCACAGCTTTGCTTTTTCGTTACTAAAGCTTAATAAACGAGCAACTATTGGATAAACTGCAATAAATAAATGGTATAAGAATTTCAAAATTGTACAGAATTTACAACTACAAAATAACAGCTATTGTGCTGATAAGTAGCTATAAACTCACAACAGCCCTACAACATTTTCCCGTAGTTTTGCCGCCTTATACATAGTAGATATGAAGCCAATTCAAATGGTAGATACTAAAACTCAGTATCTTAAAATAAAAACTGAAGTAGACGCAGCTATACACGAAGTGCTTGACAGTGCAGCTTATATTGGTGGTAAAGCAGTGGCAACTTTTACCAGTTCGTTAAATGACTATATAGGCAGTAAACACACCATACCTTGTGCCAATGGTACAGATGCATTACAAATAGCCATGATGGCTTTGGGCTTGCAATCTGGTGATGAAGTCATTACGCCTTCATTTACTTACATCGCTACAACTGAAGTGGTGGCTTTATTAAAACTAACACCAGTATTTGTAGAAGTTGATAAAGAGACGTTTTGCATAGATCCAGAATCTGTACGTAAAGCCATTACACCAAAAACAAAAGCTATTGTACCAGTGCATTTGTATGGTCATGCTGCGCCAATGGAAGCAATTATGGCTATTGCTAAAGAACACAACTTATTTGTAATTGAAGATAATGCACAAGCCATTGGCTGTGATTATACGTTTAGCGATGGTACTGTGAAGAAAACAGGTAGCATTGGTCATATTGGTTGTACCTCATTTTACCCAAGTAAAAACTTAGGTGCTTTTGGTGATGGTGGTGCTATATTTACCAACGACGATGCTTTAGCAGATAAAATGAAAATGATTGCTAATCATGGTCAGGTTGTGCGCTACTACCATGATGTGGTTGGTTGTAACTCTAGACTAGATGCTATTCAAGCGGCTATTTTAAATATTAAATTAGGTGAGCTTGATAACTATATAGCTGCTCGTAATGCTGCGGCAGATTTTTATACAAAGGCATTTGCAAACAATCCAAAAATTACCACACCTTCTGTAGCTGCATATTCAAACCATGTTTTTCATCAATATACTTTGGTATTAAATGGCGTAAATCGTGATGGTTTAAATACTTACTTGGCTGAGAAGAAAATTCCTTCTATGATTTACTATCCTGTGCCAGGCCATAAGCAAAAAATGTTTGCCTCATTTGATTTAGAAAACATGGATTTACCAATAACCGATTGGTTAACAGAGCGTGTGATTTCTTTACCAATGCATACAGAACTTGAGCAAGAACAATTGGAATTAATTACTACCGAAGTATTGAATTACGTGAATGCGAATTAAAATTATGTAGACCTGTCAGGTTTTGAAAACCTGACAGGTCTTAATATTATACCAATGCAACTATCAGCCTTACTAAATAAACAAGAGAAAATAGCTGTGATTGGTTTGGGCTATGTAGGCTTGCCTGTAGCATTGGCATTTGCTAAAAAACTATCTGTTATTGGCTTTGACACCAATTCTGATAGAATTGCATTATTACAACAACATGTTGACCCAAGCAAAGAAATTGCTCCTACGGGTTTTGAAGGTTGCGACATCACTTTTACTAGCTCGCTTGATATATTACAACAGGCGAGTTTTTACATCGTAGCAGTACCTACACCAGTTACAAAAGATCATTTACCCGATTTAAGTTACCTACAAGCAGCTTCTACCACCATTGGTAAAGTGCTTAAAATGGGTGACTATGTGGTGTTTGAATCTACCGTGTATCCAGGCTGTACAGAAGAAGATTGTTTGCCAATCATTGAAAGTATTAGCGGTTTAAAAGTTGGTATTGATTTTAAGTTAGGCTATTCACCTGAACGCATAAACCCAGGTGATAAAACACGCAGTTTTGAAAACATCGTAAAAGTAGTGGCAGGCTGCGATGAAGAAGCATTAGAAACCATTGCCAATGTGTATGGCTTGGTGGTAAAAGCTGGTTTACATCAAGCTACTAGCATTAAAGTAGCAGAGGCAGCCAAGATTATTGAAAACACACAACGTGATTTAAATATTGCTTTTGTAAACGAGTTGTCTATCATTTTTGATAAGATGCACATCAACACTTACGATGTGCTTGAAGCTGCCGCCACCAAGTGGAATTTCTTAAAATTTCAGCCAGGTTTAGTTGGTGGGCATTGCATCAGTGTAGATCCGCATTATTTAACTTACAAAGCTGAAAAACTTGGCTATAAACCACAAGTAATATCTGCAGGTAGATTGATAAATGACAGTATGAGTAACCATATTGCCAATAAGATTATTCAGCATATTATTTTACATTCAAGCCAAGTTAAGGCAGCCAAAGTGTTGATTATGGGCGCAACATTTAAAGAGAATGTGAGCGATATTAGAAACAGTAAAGTATTTAAGATAATTGAAGACTTAACCAATTTTCACCTTAGTGTTGATGTAACCGATGCTTATGCTGATAGCAAAGAACTAGAACATGAATATGGTATTGCATTAACAGAGCAAATTAGTAACGATTATGATGCTGTGATTGTGATAGTGCCGCATGATAGTTACAAAAGCCTAGACGATGCTTATTTTGCTTCTATCACAAAACCACATGCAATTATTGCCGACCTTAAAGGCATTTATAGAAATACCATTACATCTAGGCATTATTGGAGCTTGTAATCACGAATTAGGCGAATTACACAAATTACTCAAATTGGCACACTATTATAGAATTCGTGTACAAATCTAATTCGTGTAATTCATGCAATTGTTTTTAATTCGTGCCATGGAAAAGCCACTTATCATCATCACAGGAAAAAATGGACAGCTTGGTTGGGAACTTTCGCAACTAGCGCCACAATTTGCCGAGCAATTCAACTTTGTTTTTGTAGACAGAGAAGAACTCGATTTAAGTAATCCAGCTTCAATACCAAGTTTTTTTACAAAGCATCAACCACAATATTTTATTAGTTGCGGTGCTTATACAGCCGTAGATAAAGCCGAAACAGAAAGAGAATTATGTTACAATATTAATGCGGCAAGCGTAGGTGTAATTGCTAAAGAATGTGCTGCTGTGAATTGTAAACTGATTACCATTTCTACAGATTATGTGTTTGATGGTAATGGCACTTCGCCTTATTTACCTAATCAACCAAAGCAACCGCTTAACTATTATGGTGAAACAAAAGCCATTGGTGAAGACCTTGCTTTTGCTAATAATCCACAAACTATTGTGGTGAGAACGTCATGGGTGTACAGTGTACATGGTGCCAATTTTGTAAAAACCATGTTGCGATTGATGAAGGAAAGAGACAACTTAAATGTAGTTGGTGACCAAATTGGTTCGCCTACTTACGCTGCTGATTTAGCCAATGCATTAATAACCATTGTTACAGAACTTGAAAAAGGCAACGAGCATTACGGTTACTATCATTACAGTAATGATGGTGTCATTTCTTGGTACGATTTTGCAGCAGCTATTAAAACAAATGCAGGCTTAAACTGTCATGTATCTGCCATACCTACTAGCGCCTACCCTACACCTGCCAAACGACCAGCCTATTCTGTATTAGATAAAACATCTATTGTGTCAGATTTTGGTGTAGCAATGGTAGACTGGCAGATAAGTTTAAAAAAGTGTATGGATGTGCTGACCGCTGATTAAATGATTGAAATGATTACCCTGAAAAATTAGAAGATGCCAATTAATACAACTGTTTATCAATCAATTATAGAAGAATTAGAACAAAGTAAAACCACTTTGGTAGCAGTAAGCAAAACAAAACCTGCTAGTGATATTGAAGCATTGTACAACCTAGGACAGCGTGATTTTGGCGAGAACTATGTACAAGAATTTATAGAAAAAGTACCCCAATTACCCAAAGATATTAAATGGCATTTCATTGGCCATTTACAAACTAATAAGGTAAAATACATTGTACCATATGTACACCTCATTCATGGGGTAGATAGTTTAAAGCTATTAAAAGAGATAGACAAGCAAGCTGGCAAAAATAACTTGATAATCAATTGTTTACTACAAGTTTACATTGCACAAGAAGAAAGTAAATTTGGCCTTGATGAAGCAGAAATTGAAGCAATAATTAATGAATTACCCAACTTAAATCATGTAAAAATTGTGGGCCTGATGGGCATGGCAAGTTTTAGTGATGATGAAAATAAAGTCGCATCAGAATTTAAATATCTACAGAGCATTTATACCAAGTATTCTAAAATAGAAACCCCAAACTTTAAACTACAAACACTCAGTATGGGCATGAGTGGTGATTATAAATTAGCGATTGCTTCAGGAAGTAATATGGTACGTATTGGCAGTTTGCTATTTGGTGCTAGGGGATAATTTTTCGCTTCATTTGTGGCAAAACCAGCAATCAATTCTATCTTTTTCGTATTGTTTGAAGACCGTGTTTACAGGTATACCGTGCAGCAAATAAGTATTAAAAACAGTACGAACTAAATAGTTAAATGCGCCCATATCGCCAGTGTATAGCGAAGTATTGTTTCGGTTATATTGCTCGTGAACACATGCCAATTTTTCTAAAAAAACTTTCATTACCAATATATTACCGCCAATAATACCACAATTTAATAAGGTACTATCTTTAAATTGGACCTCATAATCTGCATAATCCTCTACTTTTTCTCGCAACGTTTGTGAATGATGGAATATCCATTCATTGTCTAATATTTCTGGTTCATCACCACAAAAAAGCTTGTTATTATTTGAGGTAAAAAAAGCATCTATAAATGGATTTTTAAGCATTACTACATCAGTAGCATCTGTTATAAATAATTGCGAAATTTTAGACGCATATTGCTTTAATAATTCTCGGTATACAATGTATCGATACACATTAGGGCTAAACGCAACATCATGTGTAACTCTGATAAAATGTAATTGTGAATGCTGGTATTTTAAGCAAGTAGCATCGCTAAAATTATTATGAAAGATAATACCATTTACATGATGGCTTTGAAGCGAATTAGCCCAATCGGCTAACAATGAAAAATCATCGTCTAGTAGTGTGGTACTTCTATTTACATCATAAATGCCTGTGAAATGGCACGTCATAACCAGTGGTTCGCCAGCTTTAAATGGAAATGCTACCGCTTCGCTAAACATGGTTTAACACTTGCTTTGTTTTCAAAGTAGAGCAAATACTATCTGCTCTATTGCGATAATAAATATAGCTACCAAGCGATACTTTTTTAACTCTAAAAAATAAAGAAGCTTGCTCAAAAAAATGTGCATCAGCAGCATACATGTCTGTAAATTTAAGCATATCAAACACTTCCTTTTTACCAAAAAGCGTAGCCAATAATATACAATCATCAACATGCACCATTTTTTTGTTATCCAATCTATCTGGTACATAATAATCATCATGATGACCAACGATAGTAGTGGTGGTGGACGCAATCAGATCCGCAAAGTGCATTTGTTCTAAGCATTTGCTTAAATGGTGAGGCTTGTATTCATCATCAGAATCTAAAATGGCGATATATTTTCCATTACTATTTAAAATGCCTCTGTTTATAGATAGAGATTGGCCACAATTTCGATGACGTATATAGGTAATTTTATGTTCTCTTTCCTTTACATAATCTAATAATTGATTATACACATCATTGCTACTACCATCATCTACCACAATAATTTCAAAATCTTGGAAACTTTGGTTAATGACTGAATCTATAGCTCTTGTTACCAAATCAATAGACGTGTTATACACTGTAATAATTACCGATACGGTGGTTGTTTTGGTCACACAATTTTTTTAGAATAAATAATTGAAACAAAATAATAGCGAACAGTTTATTCTACAATCATTTGTTTAGTCTTCCACTTCCCTACTTTAATATAAAAATAGGCCGGTATCAGCATAATTATCCAATAAAACCACTCACTTGCCCAGCCATACATAATAGATAAATTCCATTTTTCTAACACAAAATATACGTACAAGCAATAAAAAATAATAGCAGCCATTTCTATAAATAAGTTCAGTTGCGTTTTGCCCATACCTACTAAAGCATTTAACCAAACCACAGATACACTCATGATTACCAATGCAGTAGACACAACTCTAAGCACAGGTATGGCAGACTGAATAAAATCATCACCTTGGCCATACATTGATAAAAATAGGCTTGGAAATAGATTTAAAAAGATGCAAACCGCAACGGCAAAGCCCACTGACAGATGTAATATTTTATGCAATAATTCTATCACTCTATGTTGCAAGCCCTGCCCTATTACATTACTTACCATAGTAGTAGTGGTAGCTGCAAATGCCCAAGTAAAACAACCGAAGAAGCCAAAAATATTGCGCATAGTATTAGAAATAGCCAAGTCTTTACTACCATGATGCTCTATCAAAATGTAGAAAAATTCCCAACTAATAATGCTTATTGCAAACTGCAAAACCAATGGTAATGATTGCTTTAAAATGAGTTTGGTGTTAATAAAATTGAAGGCAAAGTTTTTAAATAAATGCAATTGTTTGATAACATCATTATTCCTTACCACAAAAAATATACTTACTAAGCCAGCGACCTCAGCAATAATAGATGCATAAGCTGCACCATTAAAACCCAATTGCGGTAAGCCAAACTTGCCATAGATAAAACCATAATCGAAGAAAACATTGGTAACTGCCTCTGTAGCAGTACCTATTACTAGAAATTTGCTTTGATTAGTACCTACCAACAAGGCATTTCTCAACTGGTACAAATACAAAAAAGGCAGCCCTAATACTCTAATATTCAAGAAGTTAACAGCCATTGTTACATTGCTTGCATCTTTCATGGCCCAGCCCAAAATAGCAGGTGCTACAAACCAGGTCATTAACATACCAAACAAACTCATTACAATAGCAATGCGCACACCTTGGGCAAATAAGCTACCAATTTCATCGAACTTACTTTCGCCAGCACGCCTAGCAATTAACGATTGTAAACCACTATTAAACCCATTGCCAATAACAGCAAATACCAAATAATACACACCAGTAATACCACCCAAAGCCAAAGCTTGTGTACTTAAGCCACCCAAAAAAATATTGTTGGTAATAAAGTTTATTTGCGGCACTACAATAGACGCAGAAATAGGCAAAGCAATGTTAAGTATTTGCTGATAGCTTATATTTACTTGTAAATTTAAAGGTGCAGAAGGCGAACTCATAAGTGGCAGCAAAGCTAGGCTTTACACAAACTGCAATTGCTTTCGGTAAACTGTTATTTTTTTTTTATCATTGCACATAAACTCTTAGACGATATGGCAAAGAAAGTGGTTGGTTTGTATGGTGACATCGCCTCTCAAAGCCCTTTTAATAGTGATCAATTATTTATAGAAGTAGGTTTACACCATGTAGCCTGCATTGTAAAAATGAGCGCCAACAGCACTTTTGGTGCCATAGAAGTGTTTCATTTTAACAGCAACGAAGAAAATTGGTACGATATCTTTCAAGCCATTCGCTCTAAATCTCGCATACTAGATAGAGGCTATATTGATACAAGAGTATTTTATAATTTGCCTGAAACGGTTATTGTTCCGTTTAATAAATTTAGCCCAGAAGCGGCAGAAGGTTACCTGCAATTAATGCATGGCGATACTAGCAATCATGTATTAAAATACGACGAAGTAAAAGTGACGCCTTCAGTTGTAGTGGCTTACAAAATAAGACGTGCCTTAAGTGATACTGTTAATAGCAACTTGATGATGATTACAACACGTCACACATTTAGCTATATTATTGAAGATGTGTTATCGCCTAGCAGACCATACAACCATACATTGCTTAAAGTACAGTTTTACAACAAAGAAATGACGATAGCTTTAGTGCACAACGAGAAGCTGTTATTAGTACAAACCTATGAGCAAAATGCACCTGAAGATGCTTTGTACTTTATGCTAAATGTGTTGCAGCAATACAATCTACCTACTGACGAAACAACGGTAGAATTATCAGGCAATATTGAAGTAAAAACACCATTGTACGATAAAATTAAAAAGGTGTTCCCTAAAATAAATTTCGAAAACTTACACGATGAATTTGTGTTTGCTGCAGACTTTGAAGATTATCCAAAACATTACTTAACGCCGTATTTCAACTTGGTAAAATAACTATCAATTGTCTGAACCTAGATTTTTTGGATTAAGATGATTAACAGAATGATTAACAGAATTCATGTACTAAAGGGTAATCATCAAAATCCTTAAAATCATTCTAACCCGATAGCTATCGGGTCAAGGTTCAGACAAGAAATTCATAAATACTTTTAGCCGCTTTCTCAGAAGCATTACCACCTTGCGATAAAATGTTTTTCAGCGCTTTGTAGTCTGCTGCAATTTGTTGTTTACGTTGTTTATTTAGCAACAAATCCTCAAGCTCTAAAATTAGGTTGTTAGCGTTCATCTCATCTTGTATTAACTCTTTTACCACCAACTTATCCATAATTAAATTTACAAGGCTTATAAACTTAATTTTTATAAGTCGCTTACCTATTTGATAGCTAATATTACTACCCTTATAACATACCACTTCAGGCACACCAAACAAGGCAGTTTCTAAAGTAGCAGTACCACTTGTAACAAGCGCTGCCGCTGCTTTTGATAATAAAGCGTAGGTTTTATTGTTAGATGTGGTAACATTATCTGTAATACCAGCTTCTGCGTAAAACGATTGGTAAAATGCCGCTTCTAAGCCCGGTGCTTCTGCAATTACAAATTGGTGGTCTTGAAAATGTTTGGCTACCGCAAGCATTACAGGTAACTTTTTGGCTATTTCTTGCTTGCGGCTGCCCGGCAATAAAGCAATGATAGGTTGGTTACTGGTTACTGGTTGCTGGTTACTACTTGAATCTTCTAACTTGTAACCTGCAACCTGCAACTTGTAATTACTAATTACTTCTACCAAAGGGTGCCCTACATATTCAACATCCCATTGCCAAACCTCTTTAAAGTATGTTTTTTCAAATGGCAAAATCACTAGCATTTTATCTATGCATTGCTTCATTTTTTTTACCCTATTGGCTTTCCAAGCCCATACTTGTGGCGATATATAATATACCACTTTTATACCTTGCCGCTTAGCCCATTCTGCTATACGTAGGTTAAAGCCAGGATAATCTATTAGTATTAAAACATCTGGTTTAAATGCAAGTATGTCTTTTTTACAGAAACTAATATTTTTAAGAATGGTAGGTAAATTTTTTATCACTTCTGCAAAACCCATAAAAGCAAGGTCACGGTAATGCTTTACTAAGGTGGCACCAGCCTGCTGCATTAAATCGCCGCCCCAGCAACGCATATTAGTATTTGCATCTAGCAGCAACAATTGTTTAATTAAATTACTACCATGTAAATCACCACTTGCTTCGCCAGAAATAAGATAATATTTCATTACTAAAAGTTAAAGTTAACCCCACAATTAAAGGCACAAATTACAATATCCATTATCACATCTACGATTTTTACCTAACTTAAAACATAGCTTACCGCTTGATGAATTTGCATAGCGGTAAATGTAAAAAAACTTTCTTCATTTAACATAAATACTATCTTAACTATAGCACTAGTTCTGCATTTCGCTTACTCATTTTTACGTAAATCCTTTTTAATAACAGCTACCGATTTTACACATCAACTATTTAAAGCTATACCACTAGCTTGCCTAACTTCTAGCCAACAAAATCACAAGTATTGCTACCTTGCCTACACTCTAGGGAACAAAATAACAAGTGTTGCTAGCTTGCCTACACTCTAGGGAACAAAATAACAAGTGTTACTAGCTTGCCTACACTCTAGGGAATAAAATAACAAGTGTTGCTACCTTGCCTACCTTCTAGGGAACAAAATAACAAGTATTGCTACCTTGCCTACCTTCTAGGGAACAAAATAACAAGTATTGCTACCTTGCCTACACTCTAGGGAATAAAATAACAAGTGTTGCTACCTTGCCTACACTCTAGGGAATAAAATAACAAGTGTTGCTACCTTGCCTACACTCTAGGGAACAAAATATAACCAAAAAGTAATTATGTTACAGGCAATTTTCCGCAATCAAATCAATATTTTAATAAGAATCTTAAACAGTTTGATTGAAATTTACAATCAATTAACTGCATTATACCGCAAATAACTATATTTACATTGCAAAATAATGCAACTATTATGCCTTTACAAAAGAATATTGACCTACTTGACAGTTTTGAAAAAATTCCTGTAAAAATTTTTACTACACCCGCACAAGGTGCGGCCTTTGTAGCACAAGAAATTGCAGCACTTATAAAAGAAAAGCAGGCAAAAAAGGAAGATTGTGTATTAGGATTAGCAACAGGCTCTACCCCTATCACGCTATATGCAGAACTTGTAAGGCTTCATAAAGATGAAGGACTAAGTTTTAAAAACGTTATCACTTTTAATCTTGACGAATATTACCCATTAGCGCACGAAGCAATACAGAGTTACTGGTCTTTTATGCATCGTCACTTGTTTAATCATGTAGATATATTACCATCAAATATTCACTTACCCAATGGCGAAATTGCCAAAGAAGATATAAAAAAACAATGCCAGAAATACGAGCAATTAATAGATGCATTGGGCGGTATTGACTTACAAATACTTGGCATAGGCAACAATGGTCACATTGGTTTTAACGAGCCTGGCAGTAGCATCTTCTCGAAAACAAGATTGGTAACGCTAGATAATTCTACTAGAATGGCCAATTCTAGAGATTTTCAGGGTATTTCGCAAGTACCTCGCCTAGCTATTACGATGGGTATTAGTACGATCTTAAAGGCCAAAAAAGTAGTGCTTTTAGCTTGGGGCAATAAAGCGCCCATTGTAGCTAAAGCGGTAGAAGGTAATGTAACTGAGCAAATACCAGCCAGCATTTTACAGCAGCACAACGATTGTGTTTTTGTAGTTGATGAAATGGCTGCTAGTGATTTAACCCGCATTAAATCGCCATGGCTTACAGGTGAATGTGAGTGGACAGACAAAATGATAAAAAGAGCCGTGGTAAACATGTCGCTAAAACTGCAAAAACCCGTACTAAGCCTCACACCGCACGATTATAATGAGAATGGCTTAAGCGATTTGTTAGTAGAGAAAAACGACGCTTACGAGATAAACCTGCAAGTATATTATATGTTGCGAGATAGTATAACTGGCTGGCCAGGTGGCAAGCCAAATGCAGTTATTCCGGCACACCCTGAAAGAAGTTCACCACACCCAAAACGTTGCCTAATTTTCTCGCCCCATCCTGATGATGACATCATTAGCATGGGCGGCACTTTTATGCGCTTGCAAGATCAAGGGCATGAAGTACACGTAGGCTATCAAACAAGTGGCAATATTGCGGTTACAGATGAATTTGTAACACGCTTTTTAGATTTTGCCGTAGGCTTTGAACATCTTTTTGGTATTGACAGCAACAAAAGCCAAGAAATTTTAACTGCTGCAAGAACCTATTTATCTACCAAAGGTTTAAACGCTGTAGATAGCCCAGAAATTAGAGCCATCAAGGGTTTGATAAGAGTATGCGAAGCAAAAGCGACTTGCAGATATGTGGGTCTTTCAGATAATAGAGCGCATTTTTTAAACTTACCATTTTACGAAACAGGTACTATAGAAAAAAAACCAATGGGTGAAGCAGATATTGAGATTACAATGGAACTGCTACGCAAAATACAACCGCATCAAATTTATTGTGCAGGCGATTTGGCCGACCCACACGGTACGCACAAAGTATGTTTAGAAATCGTGTTTGAAAGTATGCGACGCTTAAAAGCTGCCAAGGAACCTTGGATAGATGATTGTTGGGTGTGGTTGTACAAAGGCGCTTGGCAAGAGTGGCAAATAGATGAAATAGAAATGGCAATAGCCATGAGTCCTGACCAAGTAATGAAGAAACGCTTTGGTATTTTTATCCATCAATCTCAAAAAGATATGGTGCCATTTCAAGGTACAGACACACGAGAGTTTTGGCAAAGAGCTGAAGAAAGAAATGCGAATACAGCTGATTTTTATGCACAATTAGGCCTTACAAAATATGCAGGCATTGAAGCTTTTGTAAGATGGCATTATTAAAAAGAATAGATACAGATTATCGAGTCTGTATCCATTTTACTATATTATAGCCATGTTGGTTACCCAAAACTATTAGCTCCTTCGTTTCATGTCTTGCAGCTTCTAAAACGATTATTCCGTCATTAGGAAATTTGCCCGTATCAACTTTCGCAGAATTATGTAAAACGGTTTTAACATCGTTTCGATCAATTCTAAAATTTGATTTTTGCACAGCAAAAATGCTTTGATCGAAGAGATATTTGTTTTCCACGTTTCTTACATACTTAGCGCTCAAATATGAGTAGGCATTAGAACTATCGCCTCTTTTAGTAGTTGATTCTAGTAAAGCAGATTGTTGATGTGAAAATAACTCGCTACCATCCTCTAAACGAAGTAGTTTGTTACAAACCAATCCTACCAAATAATTTTTAGTAATAAGCACAAGGTAAATTCGCTTGGAAAATAATAAATGGCGCTCGCAAACAACAAAATTGTTAGTGTCAGTAAATACAAAGTCTTTTAAAGTCATAAGAAAGAGATTTCAGTTGATGAATTAATAATTCGCAAGGCATAACAACCGTTCTCATTCAGACTAACTAATAATTTTTGATAGCTATTCGTTTTCTAGACAACATATTTTAAAATATCAATACAATAATTTGTAAGAGAATAATGTTTTTAGGATATTTAATCTAATTTCTGTTGCAAGATACCAATAAAATTGAGAATAAATGATTAACAATCTATGAATTTTGTTTTAAATCATACAACCAAATTCTTCATTAATTAGTCAAATCACTACACCAAAAAAGCGTTGGAGGTTCTACTTTTGCTAGTTGAAATGATTCTTTTATCCTAATACAAAATAGTCTTTTCCATATAACCTACTAAAAAATATACCCCTTTAAGCATGAAAAGCCCATTGAATATTCTCGTTGTAGAAGATAGTATTTTAAATTTCACTGCATTTAGGTTATTGTTAAATTCCTCTAAGTTAAACATCGTATCACTTACAAATACGATAACATTAAGTGAAACGATTGCATTTTTAAACAGCAATAAGCCAGATATCATTTTTCTTGACCTGCATTTACCAGATTGCAGTGGGCTAGCGTCGTTCAAGCCACTGAAAAACTTTACATCACAAATAGCAACAGTTGTTCTCACTGCACATAATGATATTGATACATCTGTAAAGGCACTACATTTTGGTGCGCAAGACTACTTGGTAAAAGATAATTTTAACATTAATACATTAGACAAAACAATACTTTTTAGTATTGCGAGAAAAAAAGCAGAACTAGAAGCATTTGCACTTGAGGAAAGATACCGACAAATATTTTACGAAAATGCAATGTCGATGTTTATAGTAGACAGTGCATCGTTACACTTTTTAGAATGTAATGATGCTGCTATTATTGAATATGGATATGTGCGTGAAGAATTTTTGAATTTAAAACTACGAGATATATGGCCAACAAAAAATATAGATGCAAGCATTAAAAGTGTTAGTAACAATAAAAAAATAGTAACGCACAAAAAGAAAAATGGTGATATCATTTTTGTAAATGCTACTTTATGCCATATTATTTATGATAATAGAACGGTTTATCAAATACAGGTTCAGAATATTACCCCTCAAATATTATTACAAGAAGCGCTAAAAAAAGAACAGAAAGAAAAAGAATTTCAAATACGAAAAGCCGCAAATGATGCGCAAGAAAAAGAACGTTACAATATTGGGGTAGAATTACATGAAAACGTTAACCAAATACTCGCAGCATCACTACTCTACTTAGACAATTTTGTTGCATCAGAAAAAACGAATACTTGCATGGCTGTTGCTTGTAAAGAACATATTGCGACAGCAATGAAGGAAGTAAAAGCATTGTCAAGAAATTTAATCCCGCCACTGTATATTAATGATGATTTTGTAAGCTCGCTTATGGAAATATTGATACCAATACAAAAGGCAAATGCTTTGGAAATAAATAAAAATATTGACAACCGAATAGATAAAAAGCTAAATAAGCAACAAAAACTTGCAGTTTTTAGAATTATACAGGAGCAGCTTAACAATATAGTAAAACATGCAAGCGCAACAATTGCTACTATTAATATTGACATTTTAGGTAACCAATTAACCTTATCAATTACCGACAATGGCCAAGGCTGTGTACTAAAGAAACCAAAGAAAGGCTTGGGGTTACATAATATCATCAGTAGAACTGAATTATTTAATGGTTCTGCCAAATTTATATCTGAGCCAAATAACGGATTTGAAGTACTTGTTTCATTTAAATTAAACTAATGTATTTTATTACAACAAAAAAGCCCCTTTCGGGGCTTTAAAGCTAGTGGACTTCAGGGGAACATAATCGAACCCCACACCTTTTTTAATTCCCTTACAAACCTACTTCTTTTTGTTCAGCAGCTTAAAACTGCTTAACGATGTATTACCTAACTCACAAGGGTTTTTGCTTATCTCTTAGAAACAATTTGGATACAGCAGTTGGTGCTGTACTTAATCAATACAACCGTGTATTGGTTGCTGACATTGAGCTTGATGTATTTAAAAAAGAAATGCTTGATGCATTAGAAGAATGCAATAAACAGCACCCTCGCTGTAAGCCTTACAAGTTTAGCTTTTGGGACGACTCTTATCCAAAAGGCGACTTGACTCTATCAGGTACAGATGGTAGATTCTCATTTACCATTTACAAATCAAATTCTTGTTTTTTCCCAAAGCCTAAGCACTAGCCCCTACCAATGAATCAAGAGATAAATAGTTATTACGAAGAACGCCTAGCCAAACTTGGCATTACGCCAGAGAACAATAAAATTGGAATTTGGCATACAGATTTAGACAATCTATTTGGCCCTAACATTATTAAAGATGTTGAAATATTTAGAAGGCATCCAAGAGGTATCGAAATAATATGCTATTCACTTAACCGCACTTACATCCATTTTGATAATCTTAAGATTGATGAAAATGGTAAAGAAACAGGCAGTAGAGTAAGAAAACACTGGTCTATCATTCGCCTTGAGCACCCAATTGAAAAAAATGGTAACGAAACCAAATACATCATGCCTAAAGGGCATGGTAGTTACCCATTTTTTCCGCCACACTTGGTAGATAAATACGAGAAGAAAGAAAAGATCCATACGCTATTTATTACTGAGGGATTTTTTAAAGCGTTTAAAGGTGGTATGCATGGCATTGACATTGTAGGCCTTGCTTCCATCACGCACATGAAGAGCAAAGAAACTGGGCAACTTCATGAAGAAATACTGAAGCTGATACACGCTTGCGATGTTCAGCGAGTAGTGTACCTGGTTGATGGTGACTGTTTGGATCTAAGCAGCAAAGCTGCTGACCCAAAAAACAAAATTGATCTGTACAAGCGCCCATCTTCTTTCTTCGCCTCAGTCAATTCGTTTAAAATTCTGTTAGACGATTATAAGGTAGATAAGTTTTTCTTCTTTGTAAATACCGATGCCATTTGGGAGCAACAGAATTTCATCAAAGACCTTAAAGACCGTACACCTCGTGAGCAATACAAGGGCCTTGATGATATTCTAGTAAACTGTCCAGATAAGATTGAGGAAATAGTAAACGACATTAACCAAGTAAGTAAGCCGGGCGAATGGTTTGCAAAGTACAATGTAGATGCAGGCTTGGCCAAAGTAAGAAAGCTATTTAACCTTGGTAACGTAGTTGAATTTTATCTGCACCATGTACAGCGTAACCCATGGTTGAAGGGTACA
Organism: Parasediminibacterium sp. HNIBRBA5674; assembly: GCF_056745525.1. Lineage (NCBI taxonomy): Bacteria > Pseudomonadati > Bacteroidota > Chitinophagia > Chitinophagales > Chitinophagaceae > Parasediminibacterium > Parasediminibacterium sp. HNIBRBA5674. The sequence continues at coordinate 32,442 of NZ_JBQWIE010000008.1, forward strand.
GACTTTTTATTCAACGGTACCAAATACCGCTATAACGAAGATAAGGGCGAATGCGAAATCATTATTCCTGGTGATGCTAGTAAATACTTTAGAGTTGGCGACAGTTATTACAAGTGGGTGAAGCGCCAGAACGCACATAAGCAATATGAGACCGTATTTAAAAGTCGCCAAAAAACCACCATCACCGATGATCATGGTAAGAACTTTATCAGGCACGTAATAAAATACGAAGACTTTATAAATGTGCCTGACCACGTAAACTACCAACCTAGTTATGACGGCTGCTTTAATGTGTATCAAAAGCTTGACTATGAGCCAGATGATGAGCCATGCACAGAAGCAGATTGCCCTACCATTATTGGTTACTTAAAACATTTGTTTGGTGAACGTGAAATATCGTTTACCCATCCAATCACCAAAGAGAAGAAAACCTATACCAATCTTGATTTGGGGTTAGATTATGTGCAGATATTGTACCAACGCCCTACTGAAAAATTACCCATCCTGTGTTTGGTAAGTAAAGAAAACAATACAGGTAAATCAACCTTTGCCAATCTGTTGCGCCTCATTTTCGCAAGCAATTGTGCTATTGTAGGTAATCAGGATTTGGCTGGAGACTTTAATGCGCACTGGTGTACTAAGTTGATAGTAGCCTGTGACGAAACAAAAATTGACAAACACGCCGTAATTGAAAAAGTAAAAAGCTTATCTACTGCGAAGAAAATTACCCTCAACGCAAAGGGTAAGGATCAAACAGAAATTGACTGTTTTATCAAGTTCATGTTCATCACCAACAACGAGGAGAATTTCATCTACATGACGGATGATGACATTCGTTATTGGGTAAATAAAGTACCTGTACTTAAAACCGAAAACCCCAACATATTGGATAATATGGCCGAAGAAATTCCGGCATTCTTATCCTTTCTTAACCATCGCAAGCTAGCCACAGAAAAGCTAAATAGAATGTGGTTTTACCCTAGCTTATTAAAAACCGAAGCGCAAAAACGTGTTGTGGCCAACAGTGGTAGCACGCCAAAAAAAGAGATACTACAGAAGCTTAGAGATATGTTTTTTGATTTTGGTGTGGAAGAAATAACCATGAGTCGCCAAGACATTCACGAAGAGTTTTTTAAAGGTAGATACGAAGCCAACTACATAGAAAAAATACTAAAGGACGAGATTAAAGCAGAACAGTTTTACAAGCTTGATCCTGTAAAAAAAGACATGTTTGGCGAGCCAATAAAGATTTATACCACCAAGCGTTACACCTACCCTCGTTGGGGTAAAAAAATGGGTGCTACTGGCCAAGAAGAAACCATACGTACTGATGTATCAAGAATAGGTAGGCCATACATTTTTAAACGAGATAAGTATTTAACCCCTGATGAAATAGCCGGTATTGGTGTAAGTACTGATGATGCTTATATAAACGGCATGACGCCAACAGCTGAAGAAGAATTAGCTATGGCGACACCACCAGCAGCAAACGATGAATTACCATTTAAATAAATAATCTATGCCAAAAATTTACAGCGATGAAACCTTGGCCATGATATGGCAAGCCATCGACACAGAAAAGAAAACACTACGCAGAGTAGCTACAGAATTAAATACAACCATGCAGGATGTAAATAAAATGTATGATGCAGCTGCTAGACGCTTTAAGAACAAACAAGAACGCTCAACTAAACCGCAGCAATACCGCAATACCCCTACTGTTAAGATTCAAAGGCCACCAGCTGAATACAGCAATCGCAGCCCTTACCGTATTGCGAGACCAGGAATAAACCGCTAGCATTTTTTAACCCCTCAAATAATACAAACAATGTCAAACAAAAAACAGAAGCTACTAGACAAATTCGCAGCTTCAGCACTTCAAGCTTTGATTGCTAAAGCACCTTTTTATGATACAAAACAAGAGCATGGTGCAAAAATTAGTGATGATGCTTTACAAACATTTAAGAAAGACTTGGCTGCAACCTCATATGAATATGCTGGTTGGATGATGATTGCTAGAGAGGATAGCAAACAGTTCCTTAAGGCCAATGAAGATGTTAATCCAAATTTTGGCAACTAATCATGCAATTACTACAAGCACAGCGCCTGGCCAATCGTGTTGTAGAGTTGCTTGCGCCTCACTGCGACACGATTGATATTGCCGGCAGCATAAGACGAGAGCGCCCAGAAGTGAAGGATGTAGAAGTAGTAGCCATACCGACGAAGGTTTTTATAGAACAGCCGGGCAAATTGTTTGCAGACCCCATTTATGGTATTCCTATCGCCATCAACAAGGTTATTGATCAAATGGCCAATAGAATAATTAAGGGCAACATTGATGGCCGCTACATGCAAATAGAACTGAAAGGCGGTGCACAGCTTGATTTGTTTCTTCCAGAACCAAAAGACTATTACCGACAGCTGGCCATTCGTACAGGCTCATCTGTGTACGTTCATAAAGTAATTGCCAATGCCTGGCTACACAAAGGCTGGTGTGGCAGCGATATGAGCCTACGCAGATTAGAAGATTGCATACAGGTAGATACAGGTGGCGACAAGGTAAAATGGAAATGCCTTAACCCAAACGGTGAGCTACCGCCTATGTGGCTAAGTGAGCATGACTTCTTCAGCTGGCTTGGCATTACCTACATAGAACCTAGACAACGAGATTTTGAACCATTAAATCATTAAAAACACCACTTCATGCAACTGTTACATTACTGTCACACCCTTGATTTTATTGAGTTTCAGCCGACGCCTTACCAGTAGGGGTAGTAGTAGTAGGGTTTACTCGGCGCCAAAAATCCAAAAAACGGCTTGTTTCAGACCTGTTACTGGTGTTTTTCTACCTTTTGTTTTAACTGTTACAACTGTTACAAGTAATATAATAAAGGGTAACAAACTCAATAAAATCAATGGTTACGCTACTGTAACAGTAAGCACAAAAAACAAGGTTACTGTTACAAATGTGTTACACACTGTAACAGTAAAAATGTAACAGTAAAAGGTTGCTGTTACACTACTGTAACAGAGATAAATATTTATAAATCAATTAGTTATGGAACAAAACACAGTTGTAACAGTAAACGCCAAAAATGCAAAACCCGAAATAATTTCGGATGTAAAACCTGCTGCTGCTTTGCCTGAGATGATTTGGAACACCAACTACAACAATAAAATGTGCTGCGATGGCTTTATGCATATTGATCTAGCGCCACGTAAAAGACCAACCACCAATACGGTGCTAGATAAGTTGCAGTTTAAGATAAGTACCAAAGATGATAGCCACGAGCCAATTGTAGTAGAGCTGCACAACATCAACTATTTCCCTTTGAAGTATCTGCTTGATATGATGGCACTGGCTAGCCACGGTATGACAGCTATGGAACTATGCGACTTCTTATTTATTAAAAACCATGAGTGGCTAACGTTTGATACTGAAATAGCCTGCTACTCATACAAAAAATTAAACCAACAACCATGAGTAAAAAACGCATCATCGAGTTTATTATACTAGCCATATTGCTAGGTGCAGGGTTTTATGTAAAAGGCTTTTGGGGTGGCTGCTTGGCTGGTGCCAGTATGCTCATGCTAGTGCTAGCAACACTTGGCCAGTGGCAACTAAACAAAGCCGCCAAAACATTAGATAACAAAATAAAGAACCGGCAATGATACTAGACTACTGTAGAGAAAACAAAGTGGCCATACACTTTTTTAGTAAAGATGAGTTAGATGCTATTTGCAAATTATTTAGCAATGGTCAGTATATAGAAACTATCAACTATACAGAAGGTATTGTAAGCTTTACCAGAGTAAATGAAGCAAAAGGCGTTAATTGGAATTACCGAGTTAGCGGTATGGATTATTTAGATTGGTATAAAGATTACATAATGCTTACCGCTGATGAGTTTTTAGAATTGGCTGATGAGAATGTAAAAATTTTAGAACTAATAAAATAAAGAACCATGTGGAAACTGACACAATTAACTAGACCAAAAACGCAGCAAGAAACTAAAGTAAGTATACTACTTAAAGAAATGGCTGAATACACCTTTGCAAGCAATTCAGGCGAGTTGATCAATTCATTTAAAAGCAGAGTAACAGAAATACCTCGCACCAATAATTTTTCTGCTGACTTAATGTTTAACATGACACCAAGAAATGAAAAAAGTGTAGAAGTATGGAAGCTAAAAGCAAATGGCGATTTTAATTACAAAATGTGGCAGCTAGATTATACCAAAACAGAATAATTATTAGTAGCTTTGATGTAAACCTCTTTTACTGCATGAAGGGATTTATTTCAGTGGATATTCCTACTAAAAAGTACATCAAAGCATTTCTCATTCACAGGCTAGGGCCGCAGCCAGTTTTAGATAGGCGCAATGAGATTGGCTGCAAATTGTATGATTTGCTAGAACACAAAACCAATCATAAAAAAACCGAGTTTTCTACAAGGTACGATGCTCGTATAAGGTTGTTCATTCACAAAGAAGCCTTTCATAGAAGAGGCGCTAATCTTAACGAAACCAATATTAAAAACTTCAACCGTTTTTTAGAGAAGAAAATTAAAGACCGCTTTCATGAAGTGATGGACGACCTTATGTTTTACCTGCCAGTTATAGAAGCCAACCTTCCAGAAGCTCGCAGAAAGCTAGGTATAGATATTGAAGCCTGGCAAGATGATAGCATGAAGAAGGATTATTACCGCTACAGAATAAGTGAAGGCCTTTCTATTTTTTAAGTATTTGTTTGGTCGATTTGTCCGATACGAAATAGCCCCCTACATGGCGGGCTATTTTTGTTTTATGAAGCCAAGTTATTTATCAATTGCACTAAAATCAGGCATTCATCAGGCAGGTATTGTATCGGTAGAAATAGCACCAAGAGAATGGTTAAACAATGATATTGTTTCAGATTTTCTTACTAAAAATGTGTCAAATAATGTATTGCTACAAAATGGTAGAAGCTTTTTACAACTAGATTTCATTTACCCTAGTTATACCTATGATGAAAAACCGAAAAAATCAAAAGCAGGAAATTATACTGAAGTAAATATTTCTGGATTATTAAACAATACTTCGCCTACTATTTTAGCCGTAATGCAAACCTTTAGCTACCATGAGCATATCGGTATTATTACCGATACCGAGGGATATAAAAGAATTATTGGCAATAAAGACAATGGGCTGTCATTTTCTGCGGCAAGTAAAAATTCTAATATTGTTACAGGCTCAAAAACAATAGCTGTAGAAATGGTAATTGAGTTAGAGGATGCACCACCGTATTTTATGTGGGCACCAAATAATGCTTTACAATCGCCAAACGGCCACTACATCCTCACACCAAATGGTAATTACATTTTAATGGGATAATTTATGAGTAAAATATCAGACATGCCTGTTCATTCAGGCAGCTTAGTAGGGGTTAAAGTACCTGTATTAAAAGCTAGCTCACCCTCACCAGATGGTGACGCTGTAGACCTTGGTAGATTATTATTAACAGAAACGTTTACAACTAATGTGCCTGATAATAATATACCTGCTAACACTGTGTTTAATGCTGGCTTAACATTTACTCAATATCTTAAATTAAGATACAAAGCCACATTTGCCCCACAAATAGTTGCACCAGGCTTTGCATTGGCCACTAATAAAATCTTTGTAAAAGTTGATGAGGTTTTGGATGTTTTATTGACCTTCAATTTTAATCGTGGCTCAATTTCTCTAAACGGTGTTTTTGTAACAGAACGAGCAGGCGCAGCTATTGGCTACACATTTAAAGATGCTGCTGGTACCGATTACCCAGCCATGCCACAAGGTGGCAATACTTACACGATAACAGGTTACACAGCCACTATTGGTAATAATGAATTTAAAGCCTTGGTTACTTATGCAGCTGGCCCACAGCCTGTAGATAGCGATGGTAATAATAGTGGTGCACCATTGGCAGGTGCTACCAGTGCCTTGCAAACTGCCAGTTTTGAAGCAGTTTATGCAATGTATGCAAGTGTTACTGGCATTAATAATCAGGATGAATTACCACTTTTTTCAAGCACAGGTAATCAGGATATTTTCTTTACTGCCAAAACGCAGCTTGGTAGCGGCTATAAGCAAAAGTTTTGGCTATCTAATAGCGAAAGTAGAACCGTAACTATTAAAGCTAAGAATGGCTTAACTGGCTTGTATACCATTAACGAAACTAGCAGCTGGGTAACTACTGCTGGTGTAGTTATTGGCGGCTACAACTATGTATTGTATGAGTACAATGGTGGTGATAGAGGTGCTATTGATTTAAATATTGAATTAAGATAATTATGGCAAAAAAAACAAGAGGTGATATTCCATTGTCGCAAAGTATCAATGTGCAGAAAGCTGCGCCGTTGGATGAGCGGTCAACGGTTCAATACCTCACAGACCTTACAGGTAGTACCCTTACTGGTCGTTACACAGGCATGCCTGTTGTTGTGTGCGATGAAAGTGACGCTACTAAAAATGGCTTGTATATTTTGATGGATATAGCTTATAAAAATGAGATAAGTAGCCGTGGGTGGAAGGCAAATAATAATTCTAGCATACCACCTACTTTTTACCCAGAATTACAAATTAATGCCAATGATCAACTTTTGGTAATGGCAAATGATTTGCTCGAAAAAATAATTATAGTTCCATCAGTAGATCAAACAATAAGTATAGGTACTACACCAAATGGTACTGATATTTTAGATAATGAAATTATACCAGCTGGTGGTGGTGCCAATAACCCTTTTGGCATCAATAAATTCTTTACAAGCAATTCAACCATTTATATCACTGGCTTAACAGCCTCAACTTATTTTAAATTTTACATACGAACTGCTAGCAATGGAATTGAGTCTACTAGAACATTGAATTTTACTCAGTTAGTTATAGCCAATAATTTACTATCACAAGTTGTGATTATACCATCAGTAGATCAAACAATAAGTATAGGTACTACACCAAATGGTACTGATATTTTAGATAATGAAATTATACCAGCTGGTGGTGGTGCCAATAACCCTTTTGGCATCAATAAATTCTTTACAAGCAATTCAACCATTTATATCACTGGCTTAACAGCCTCAACTTATTTTAAATTTTACATACAATGAGAAAGATTACGATTACAATTTTTGCGCTTTTTATTGCAGCATTTTCTTTTAGCCAAAGTGGCAAGTTTAACAGTATTAACCTAGGTGGTAAAACAGTAAATGGTGTAACCGCCACTGGAATTATAGGTGATATTTACAATGAAAAATCATGGGTAAATCTAAACAGGTTTACAACCAATGCAGGCTTTACTGTTAGTAATACTAAAATACTTGCTACCGCAGGTAATAACAGCTACAGTAATTATTTGCGTTTGAATTACGCAACTGCATTAGACAATTACAACCTTTCAGCTAGTTATAAGTACACTTCGACACCCGCTGGTGATAGCGGTTTAAGAGTTAGTTTGTGGGGTAGCGGCACAAGCTGTGGTGTATATTTAAACCCTGTTACTAGACGAATAACAGGCTATATGACTTATAATAATACCAATTATTATAGTGCAAATCAATTATCTTCTATTTCTGTTGGCGACAGCTTAAAGGTTTCGCTAAGTTGGATAAAAGGAGTAATTATTATTACGGCAATAAACTTTACTACTGGTAATACAATTAGTGAGAAGCTACCTTATTTATTCGATGGTGGTGCAGGTGTAATTAGAGGTATTGTTTCAAATACTGCCTACCCAACTATATACGCAGGTAATGCAAGCTATCAAATTTGTAGTTTTAAATACAGTAGTGATGAGTTTAGTAACATGCCTTTAGTTTGTATAGGTAACTCAATTACACGAACTTCTTATCCAACTAGCTCAGCAGCTAGATATGGTGAGCAAATAGGTGGTGTAATTTGGGCTGCACCAGGTGATGGCACTACCGAGGTACTAGAAAGGTTGCCAGAGTTTAGAGACTATTTAAAAGGTAAGAATGTTACTATGATGATTGGTGGTAACGATATTGCTGCAAGCCTTTCTGATACCGCTAATTTTAAAATAAGATACCAGCGTATAGTAGATAGTTTAACTAATTACGGTTTATTAAATATTATCCATTTAACACCTACACCACGTACAGGATATTCAAATATTTTGTGGTTGACAAACTGGATAAAAAGACAATTTCCTAACGCATATATTGACACCTATACAGCTTTATTAGGGAATGGTACAGATATGAATAGCATTTATAATAGTGGCGATAATATACACCCTAATCAACTAGGACACGATAAAATAGCTAATACGATTATTTCAAGTCCACTGTATCAAAAATTGGTTAATTTATACGGCTTTAATTCAGTTCTTCAAAAATTTAGTATTACAAATGCGGCAAAAAACCCTAATGCTGTATTAGCTACTGCAGCTTTTGTGCAAGCGATGGTAGATAATACTAAAAGTACAGCAACAGGTAGCGGCACTGTAATTGCTGGCACGCCCAACACCATTACCAAATTCAATAGCACTGGCGATAATGTTCAAAATAGCATTATGTCAGAAAGTGGGTCAACAATAGATGTTTCTGGCAATGTCGTATTATCTGGTTTTTTAAAAGTTCAAACTTATGGTCAAATTAGTTCATCCCCAAGAGGGAAAATTTCTCTTAATTATAATCTGCTACAAGGTGGTGGCTTAGAGGCGTATGGTGTAAACAATTACCCCATATTTGACCTAGACAGTATAGGTAAATTAACTATTCCAAATGATTTTGTTGGAAGAAATTTAATTGTAAATAGAGTTCAATCTAACAATATTAAGCTTAATTATAGAATAATAACAAATGGGGCTGATATTTTTGATAATGACTATTTTTTAGAAATACAAGATACTAGTGCTAGTAATATTTTTCTTCCCCTTGCTTCTGCTGTATTGAACTTGAGCTTTAAAATTATAAATTCAGGAACAGGCATTTGTTATATTAATAGCTCAGGTGGCCAAGTAATTGGCAATAGTGGCTCAGCAACTAATTATGCTTTAGTAGCTGGTCAATCTGTAACGTTAGTTGCAGGTGCTAGTTATTATAGGGTGATTAATTAAATAAACCCTCATTTTTTGTCCTTTAAATGCCCTCAATTCGAGGGCATTTTTATATCCTGAAATACTGGACATAAAATGAAAAACAATTAATGCCATTCAACCACACCATATCAGCTATATTAAGAGGCCGTTGGATGATTGACCAGCAATGGGCGCTTGAGCATCTACCGCTAGTAGCATTGATGCTCAAGGGTAGCCCTGTAAATTTTGGTGGAATTAAAGAAACTGCTGTTGTAAGAAGTGGTTACGAAGGCGAAGGTCCTTTTATTATTGATCCTAATACCATGCAACGCCAAGCGATGTACGCTTATGTACCAGATAAGGGCTATGTACCAAATCCAAATATTGTACCTAATAGCGTTGGCGTAATTCCTATTACTGGCCCTTGCACTAAATATAATGGTGACTGTGGCGAACCTGGTATGATACAACGTACCAATTGGTTAATGGATATGATGAATCGTACCAACGTAGGTAGCATCATTCAATTAATGGATACGCCTGGTGGTGAGGCTAGAGCCGCAAGCGGTTATGTATCTGTGTTACAGCGCCGTAACAAGCCAGTATTAAGCTATGCAGATGGTATGGTGGCAAGTTTAGGTGTTTGGTTTTCTTCTGCTTCAGATGAGTTTTACCTCAGTAACGAAATGGATCAAGTAGGTAGCATTGGTAGCTATCACACCTTGCTAGACTTTGCCGGCTACCTAGAAAAAGAGGGCATTAAGCTAATTCAAATTTACGCCCCTCAAAGCACAGATAAAAACGGTGACACCAGAGCTGCATTGGCTGGTGATACCGCAGCCATAGAAGCTGACTTAAAACTACATGTTGATCAATTTATAAAACACGTAAGCACTAGTAGACCAAAAGCAGCTGCTAATGTAAATGCCTGGAACACCGGTAAAATGTTCTACGCCAATGAAAGCAAGAAAATAGGCTTGAGTGATGGCGTAATGTCATTCGATAAAGTGGTAAGTAAAGCAGCATGGTTAGGTAAACGAAACAAAAAATAATTTTTTATGAAATACGCACAAATACAAGCATTGGTTCCTACAGGGGAACATTTTGACGAAAGCGGCATCATTAACGAAGGTGGCTTTTTAAGTGTGGCACACTTAGATAGTATTGAGCAAACACTTGCAACATCTGCACCAGCACTAGAGCAAGCGAATAGCACTATAGAAACTCATGTTGCTACAATTGAAGAATTAAACGGTACCATCACTGCCATGCAAGCTAGTATAGATGAAGCAACTGCCCTTTCTAGTACGCAAGCTGCAACCATTACTGAGTTGCAAAACCAAGTAACCGTGTTAAGCAAAGGTGCTAGTAGCAAAAAAGGCAGCATTGTAACAGGTAAGGAAGATGTTGTGGTAGATCCTGAGAAAAAAGAAAATGAGCGCCCTCGTTACGATTCGCCAAATCATCCAGCCAATCAAGCGGCTAAAGCCTTGGTTAAACAACAGAGTAAGTAAACAATATTTTATAACTTATTAACTTTTAATTATGTCGTTAAAGTTAACCACAACCGTAGATATTGAACAAATTGTTCAAGACTTTGGTGAGTATTATGTACCAGAAGGGCAAGGTGTACAAAACCTACACATGTTACCTTTCGAAAGTTTTGGCACAAGAGATGCCTTTACTATTGTGCCTACTAATAATACAGAGCTTAGAGAAGCGAATGTAGAAGTAGGTGAAATTTTACAAGCTTACCAAGAGGATTTTACGGCCAAAGGAAGCATTTCATTTGCACCAGTGCGCATACCACTATTTCAAATGAAGATTGATCAGTACATCCGCCCAGGTGCTGTACAAAGAAGCTGGTTAGCTTTTTTAGCTACCAATAAAGCTACGGTGGAAGAATGGCCGCTTATCCGTTACATTTTTGAAGAGTACTTAACCATGAAGAGCCTTGAGGATATGGAAATGAAAGCCATATATAAAGGTGTACGTGTAGAGCCAGAAGAAGGTGTAGCAAGCCCAGCAGAAAGCGTAATGGATGGTATTGAAAAGCAATTTACCGACTTTATTGCTGCGGGTGATTTAACCCCAATTACTACTGGCACTATTGCTTCTAGTGCTGTTGACTTTGTAACTCAGGTAGAAGCGTTCATCAAATCTATTGAGGAGAAATACCGCTTCATGCCAATGGAATTAAACATGAACAGAACCTTGGTACAAAAGTTTAAAGAGGGTATGCGTACAAAATACAACATGAACTATCAGCAAGTAAGCGATAGAACAAGTGTTGTAGATTTTGAAAACATCACCATCGTTGGTCGTGCGAGTATGCAAGGTAAAAACCGTATTTGGTGTACACCAAAATTCAACGCAATCATGGGTGTTAAAGGTTTTGAGAACATCAATGCCTACAACCTTGAGCGTGTTGATAGAAAGCTAAAAGCGTGGACTGATTGGTTCGCAGGTATTGGATTCGTTCAGCCTAAATTATTATTTGTAAACGAGCAAGCGTAAGCCACTCGTAAACCTTATTACATAATCGGGGGAGAAATCTCCCACATTTTACAATCATGAAAAAAATTGCATTATTATTACTGCTTGCCTGTACAATGGTTACAGCTTCAGTATCAGCGCAAAAGTATCTTAACCGTAATGCGGATGAAGGTTTTGCCAAAAGCTTAAAAACTACCGATAGCACCGTTATAGCTATTGATAGTATTATTACCACTAGCAACGAAGCTGGTGTAGTGCTAGTAAATGTTGTAGGCTATAGCCCTGCCACTTCTGATGCTGTTACAGGTATTAAGGCCTATCGTTACAAAGTAGTAAACGGCACGGTTACACTTGGTACAGTTTCAGACGTTTCGGCAATAGTTACAGATTCAGGATTAGGTACAGCAACATTTACTATCTCAGTCGTCAGTAACAAAATATATCTACGTGTAAAAGGGAAAGCCGCAACCACAATTTATTGGCGATCGGTCACACAGCGAAAGTCTATACAGAAAGAGTAGACAGCTTAACCGCTTCTCAAAACCTTATTATCTTATTTTAAATTTTATATCGTGGAAATCACTTTAGAATCACTTTCGGCAAAGCTTGATGCTCAAGAACTTCTTATTGGGCAGCAAAACACAACAATTGCTGAACTATTGGCACAGCAAAAAGAGCAAGCAGAAAAAATAGGCAAGCTAGAGTTACAAAAAGCTGAATTGGGTGGCATCGTTTTAAAAACAAAGGAAGTTGCTGAAAAGCCAACTATACCTGAAGAATTGGTAGAGGTAGGTAAGAAAAAGTACAAGTGGGCTTTCCCTACTTTCAGATTGCTTGGCGATTCTACTTTATACATTGCTGCTGAGGCTGCTTTAGATAAAGACATTATCAAAAAGCTATTAGCTATTTCTGGTCAAAACGTTTTGGTAGAACAAGCGTAACGTCTTGTTACACTAGGGTTACAAGTAAAAAATTATTAATTAATAACAAAATCTTTTTCAATCATGGGTGTATATGATAAAATAAGAGGCAATGGCAATGCGATTAATACCGATAGCGGTATTGGTGAGCATGTGCTAATTGCGCCTAAGGCTTGGTTTGATACCATCAGTTCGCCTCAGGCACCATTTACAAAGCCAGGTGATAGTGTTACGGTTAAAGCCGCACACACATTTATTACACCTGCAAATACCAATGTACGTGCTACAGCAGGTGCAGCTACCTTGGCAGCACAAGCCGTAACTGTAATTGCCGTTGCAAATGGTGGTAATGGCTATGGTACAGTGGCGCCAGCCATAACTATTACAGGTGGTGGTGGTACAGGTGCAGCAGCTACAGCCATTTTAGTAGATGGTGTGGTAGATAGTATTTTAATTACTTCAGGCGGTAGCGGCTATAGTAGCGCACCTACTGTAAGCATTGCGGCGCCACCAGCTTCAGCGTATGGCTTTGCTAAATTTGACTTGCTACCGCAAAAAAATAAGTTGGGTGCAAAAACCGTGGGTGACCTTGGTAGCAACAAGCAAAACTGGGAACTTGAATTTGTAATGGGTGGTATTTCAGCAGCTTTGATGGAGCAAGTTGAAGCGATTATGAATGTACCGCACGTAATTTTAGTACCAGATGCTAATTGCGATGCCGACTTTTATTACCAACTTGGTTGCGATTGCACAAGTGCATGGGTTACTAGTGACTTTGAAACTGGTACAACCAAAGATGGTACTAAAGGCTATGTATGTAAAGCGATGTACGATGGCAAGGCACGCATTTACAAAGTATCAGCAGCGCCTGTGTTGTTAGCGTAATATTAGGTTTAAGAAATGCAAAAATCCCCTGCCAATTGGTAGGGGATTTTTTGTGCCTATATTTGAAGTGCGAAAACTTTATTGAACAAAAACGATAGTGGCTACAACCTCATAGTGGTTGGTGGCCTTTATTGGCACACTATCGTTAGATGGAGTTTTCGCAGACACCAACCACTTACTTTATGAAACCTGCGAAATTTTTAATTGAGGACGAGGAAGATGATGACGATGATCAACCAAAAGAATCATCAAAAAACCCCCAATCAGATCCAACCGGATTAATTAATAAAGTAAAACAAATCCTTCGCCAGCATTACGAGCCTGTAACTAGCCCCAAAGAAGCTACCCTACATTACAGTACCAACGAAATATTTTTACAGCTGCAGAAGCTTGTACCAAGCTACCAATACACCAGTGAAGATGTGGCCGTGTGGCTGCATGAATGTGGCTTTACATTTTACGACTATGGTGTATTGCAATTTGAATGGATGATGCGTAAGCTCTAGCTTGTCCTTTACCTACCCTACCCGCCACGCTACTTTAGTACCATGGTAAGTATTAATCTTTTTCAGCCGGGTAAATTCAATGTAACAATTGAGCTACCATCAACATGGGAAGAATTGCATACCGAAGAAATCATTCAACTGTGCAAGCAACAAATTGCACCAGCAGAAAGCCAAGGCATGGCAAAGGCTGAATTGCTGTTGTTTATTATAAGACACAGGGCAAAGCTTCAAAAAATTACCCTACCTAGTAATTGGCATCAAAACATCGATGTAACAGATTTTAGCATCAACGCACCTGCATTACTGCAATTTCTATTTGACAACAATCAACTTACTAAGCAGCCGCTTACTAAAATAAAAATATCGAGTTTTTTTTCTAGCACTTTTTATGGCCCGCAAGATGCATTTGCCAATATTACCTGTGGCGAATTTGAAGATGCAGAAATACACTTTGCAGAATTTATTGCAGATCCTGGACCATTGCCTTTGGCTAACTTAATGGCCATACTTTGGCGCAAGCCAAACCAACCTTATGTAACCAATAGTAATGGCAGCGAAAAACGCTACCAATACGAAAAGATGGTACCACAATTTTTAAAGCTACAACCATGGCAATTGTACGCAGCGTTTATGTGGTACTATGGTTGCAGGGCTAGGTTACCATTGCTTTTCCCAACTATTCATGAAGGGGGCAAGACTACTAACAAGCCAGATGTATTAGCCTTTACCAAGTGCATTCACGCAGGTGCAGGCCCTAAAAATGGCACTCGCTTACAAATACGACAACTTAAAATTCTCGAGTTTTTCTTTGATATGGAACAAGAGGCAATTCACGCAAAAGAAATGGAGGCACAGTATGAGCAACACAGCAACTAATGTAGAAAGCTATATTGATTATTTCCGCCAATTAGCGGTAAAGCACAAAGATTTAGTACATAACATTGCAAGTGAAACAGGTAACGGCTCACCGGGCAGTTGCAGCTTTAGCCGCTGGAACGCTACAGACCTAATAAAAGGGATGCGTACATCTGTTGCGCCTACTTGTTTGCTGCTAGAACTTTATGAAGAAAATTACAAAGCAGAACATGCTTTTAACGTTCAGTGTAATTTGATGGGGGCTTTTTCGGTAGTCAGCGAGGCGAAAACCAATGATCCACAAGATGAAGAAAGAGCCTATGCAGCAACTGAAACCATTATGCAACAGTTGCTGAACAAAATTTGGCATGATCACTATGGCAAGGGCAAAACCTTATGCGCTTCACCATTTAAGTTCTTTGAATTGGCAGGTGCAGAACGTGTACCAATTGGCCCAGTATTAACCAATGCTTATGGCTGGCGGTTTCAGTTTTCATTTACCCTTAGCAACAATTACAACATCACACAAGATTTACCACAAGGCATATTTTTATAATGAACGGTGATTTAAAACAAACATTTATCCTAAATGCGCTTACCCAGTATAACCAAATGGTAAAAGCGCAGATGCAAGGCTTAATGCGTAAGCGAAAAATTGGCGTTACTGATGATGCCTATAATTCTATTGCCTATACAGCAGCTGCACAGGGTAATGGTGCAGTAAGTAAACTATCGTTTAAAGAATACCTAAGAATGGTAGATATGGGTGCTGGTAGAGGGCATCCTTTAGGTGGCTTACGCAGCATGACCGTAGAATTACAAAGCCGTAGGCAATCTGGTAGCGTATTGGTAAAAGACCGGGTGAGAAAACCAAAAAAAATATATAGTAAAACCGCCTATGGTAATCTTGGTTGGCTACAAAACCAAATATTGTACGGCTATACCGAAGAAACTATTGAGATGCTTAAAAAAGAATTACAGTACCAAAATACCACCACCTAATGGACGTAACATTATTGAAACAACCCTATGAAGTTGCCCTCACTGGTAACCCTATGCTATATGTATTGGCCATAACACCTTATGACACATTTGAGAAATCGCAGGATATAAAGCTTCAGGTGAAAGTGTGGGTAGAAGACACGTATAATAGTGGCATATTTACCGAGAAGAAAAGCCAGGTATTTATACCCAATAACAATGGCCTAGTGCAATTTGATGTAAGCACTATTGTAACACCATATATTGACTGGTACATACCAAAACTATCATTGGCAAAGCCATTGGTACTAAATGGCCATAAAAAACGCTACAAAATAAGTTGGGTATTGACGGTAGATAATGCCATCAGTGTGGCTTCTACTTTTAGCGGCGATAGGCTAGCACTTAAAGGAAAGCTAGCTTATGAGGCATGGCACACCAGCGAGTTTTTCGAGGTAGCCATTACACAAAACAAGCAAGGCTTATTGTTTATTGCTAATGAAAAATTTGCAATGGATGAACAGCGATTTTTGTACTGGCTCTACCCATTTGCAGATAATGAACCGCAGAAAGTAATATTTACCATTACGTTTGAAGATGGTACAACCACAACTTACACTTTAAACAGTGTAGGTATTACTTGCGATAAATGGGCTGTATGCATAGCGCCAATTGGGCCACAAACTTTAGCTTCTATAGCTTCATCTGCAAACTTGTTAATAGCATCGTACAGCGTGCAAGTAGTTTGTAACAATGGGTACATAATAGTAAATATGCCTGCCATACAAGTTGAGTATCGCAATTTTTATAACACAACACAATTGTATTACCGAAATAGTTTAGGGGCTTTAGAAACCATCAAGCTTCGTGGCCAAAGCGATTTTGAAGCAGATTATGATAGGCAGCAAGCACAAAGAATAGTGCCGCCATTATCATTTACAGATGTATTAGTTCAGGCACAAAACATACAAACAACCGTTTTTGAAACTACCAAGTTTAGCGCCTATACAGGCTTTATAAAAAAAGATGTAGCCGATAAGTTGCGTGACATCTTCTTAACGAGAGAATGTTATGTTGCTGAAAATGGCAGCTTAAAACCCATTGTAGTAATTGCTAAAAACACCAAGTTCTTCAGCAATAAAGACAAGCAATATGGTATACAAATTGATTATTCGCCTGCCTATCAAAATGAAGCTTACACACCAAAAGGTTTAATGCCAGCCTCTCGCAGTTGCCCAGCTGTAGAAAGTTTGGTAGTAAAGCAGGTCAATAAAAACTATTTACTCATCATGTATTCGTTACCAATACCTTACAATTTATGTAACGTTCAGGTGATTATAGGCTCTACTACCTACGATTATACATACCAAGGTAACACTGCCACTATCAGACAACCATTCGACAACCCTATTACTGGTAGCGCCACAGCTAACATAAGTATAAAAGCTAGAGTAATTTGTGATGCTGATAGCAACCCTATAGATGCTGGCGCATTTACTACAAGGGTATTAACAATTAGTGGTAGCAGTACTTTAATTGCACAAAATGATACTTACGGTATCAACAATGGCTTTAATACTGCCATTACATTAAGTGGTAGCGTATTAGTTAATGATAGCGACCCTGACGGTAACCCTATTGAAGTAGTACCAGTAACAGGTGGTAGTACCGCACAAAGTGGTACCTACGATATTAATACGGCTGGTATTATAAGCTACACACCACCATCATCAGGCTTTAGCGGTATTGATACATTTACCTATCAATTAAGGCGTGTAGGCACTACCACACCTACGGTAAGTGCAACTGTTACCATTAATGTTGGGGCAAATGCAGCGGTAGTTTATGTGAAACTAGTAGAGAGAAATGCTATTGGCAGTATTAGTAGCGATGGTAGTAGTTACTATAATGCTGACATGTACATTGAGTTTTACAGCAATGCATTTGGCACTATACCAATAGATGTTACTAGTACAGGTTTAGTAGTAAACGTAAGAAAAACTACTGACACGCAAGATTTTAACGGAAGCACAGGCAGCACCAGCAATACAACTAATGTAATAGCTGTAGGTACTTCTATAATTGTAGGTACTAAAAATAATGGTAGCATCTATGAACCTCTTTTTCCATCAATATATTACACTAATGATACGTTTGAAGTATTACCAGGTGCAGGTTATGTGGTGATATAGTGAAATCATTTCTATATATTGCGGCTAAAACTAACAGGATGAAACTACTTGCAATACTATTTATTTTAATTAGTACAAATATTTATGCTCAGCCAAAAATTAATGATATAAAATCGCAAATGAAAATGTATAGCTTGTTTGGAAAATTTGCATTTAGCGATTATCCAAGAAGTATTTTAAAGGCTAGCTATGAAGACATGGGGGATTCTTTAAATGCCTATTTGGTAAATAGAGAAATAACCGAAAATGTCAAGTTTCTAAAAAGTAACAAGGCAGACGTTGAAAATCTTCTTAAAAACACCTTTTGTTTCTATTTGTACGAAAGCAAGTTTCATTTTCCTGTTACAATAACTAAAAATACAGATAATGCACTGTGCCTTTATCTTTCAGATATTTTTGAGACAAGTGTATTTAATAGTTATAAGAGTACCCCTAAACAAATTGCAGCCAAAATTACTCAAGACATTTTATTTGAGAAATTAAGGGCATTCAGTGAGGTTAAAAACCCTTTAATAAAATACTATGCAGTTTCTTGCATCTATAGCATTAGAAATTTTCTTGCAGATAGTGAGGATAAAAAGGAATATCAATTCATTGGGCTGGTTGCGCCCAAGGCTGCAGTACAAAAATTTATTGATGCTAGTATAACACCAGAGCAGTTTTTAAAAGTCTGTGAAGTTTACTATGATAAAGATGGATCAACTTTTCAAAAAACAACATTGGTTTTAGAGTAAACATTTAATAAGTTTCTATACATTTATTGCCTTAATCAGGGGCGCAACCTGTAAAACTTGCACCAATTTTATGGCTAGACAATACCCACGATTCTTATTTAGTAAAAGCCTTAATACCAAGCATCCTGGCTATTATATCACTCATACACTAGAGCCTAGGGTAATAGCCAAAGTAGAATTGATAAATGGCACTAGGCAAATAGTACCAATACCGGGCGAAACTTTGAATACTGCCTTGTTACTTGATATGCAAATGTGGCTTAAAGCACAAGTAGCATTACGTACACTTACATGGTAAAATAATTGTCCTTTACAAGAAAAGCGAAAGCCTCTAATATTACAATATGTTAGAGGCGTTACGTTTATGGCTAAATGGTAAAAGAGAGTACTGGGCTGGGGTAATTTTGTATTCTCAGTGTAATCCTGATACCAGGTTAATTTCTTTGATGCAAAAAGGCAAAACCGACTTTACTAATAAACGATTATACGAAGAACTTCTAGCAGAATGTAACCGTTTAAAAGCTATAGATAATGAGAGTAATACCAGTACCACCCAAACACAACAATCTTCCAACATTCAAGAACCCGCCACCGCCACTGGGTCATCAAAGACAAACGAGAATACCGGAACCACCGAAAGCGCCATGTTGGTTTCAACGCCTAAAGAACCGGCTAATCCAGAGCTTTACGAAGCCTGTTTATTAAAGGCTACTAATATGTTTAAGGAGTCAATGAATTTGAGAGCCGTTGCTTTTAGCCTAGCCACAGTTGACGGCTTTGAAGATGTGAATAGACCTGATTTGGTTACGAAAAGAAGCCCCATTGCAGTGGATGCAGTTGTAAAATACCAAAGAGCGAGTAAGCTGTATGACATTGCTAAATATGTACATGATCACGGCCGCTTACCCAATGAAGATACTGAGCATGACGAGGCAACAGAAATGGATGCTGTGCCGGATGAATTGGTAAAAAGCACCTTAGACAACTTGCGCAAGAATTACAATAAAATGAAGCAGCGAGAAAAAACACCTGAGCGTGTGGCTCTGCTGCAAAAGCATGAAGCAAACATTAAAAAATTGGAGGCAAGATGGCACTTATTAAAATTCCAACAATAGCACCAATAGTTAATGATGGGGACTTTTTAAACGTACAAGTGTGCGACGCAACAGATTTTGTAATCTGTAAAAGTCCTGATAAGCTAAAGCGGTTGCTAGACCAAGTAAAAGAAGGTTGTACGGTGCATTTTGTAAGCGATGGCGATTGGAGCATGCACGACCTTGTAACAGAGCTGCTGCATATTTACTCACCTGCAGATATTTTCATCACCACTTATGCTATTAGAGAATTTGCCGCTAGGCAGTTAATAAACGCCATCGATCGTAAACAGTTACTAAGTGTAACAATGCTGCTTGATGCTAGGGCTAAGACAAGAACGCCTGAAGTATATCAGTTGACCAATAATAATTTTAACCGTATTCGCTTAACCGAAATACACGCAAAAGTTACCGTAATACGCAGTGCAAAAGGTAGTGTAACCATTGTAGGTAGTGCCAACTTTACCAGTAACCCACGCATAGAAGCAGGGGTAATTTGTGTAAACGATGAGTTAGCGAATTTTCATATTGATTGGATAGAAAAAACTTGTGATAATGCCGAAATCTTTGAATGATTTAACTAATGATGAATTGAAAACAATTACTTATTTGGCTGCCTTATTTTTTACACCAAGTGAAATTGCTTTGATGATTGAGGTTGATGACGTAGCATTTAAGATGGCTTGTAAAACTAAAACGCCATCTAGCGGTAAAATTTTTGATGCTTACAATAATGGCTACTTACAGGGGCAAGTTGACTTAAGAACCGGCATTATGAAAATGGCCAAAGCAGGTAGCAGCCCAGCACAAACAATGGCTTTAGATATTTTGAAACAGGCTAAAAGCAAGATGATAGACTAATGAGCGATAACCTTAGAAAAGCATTGCAGAAGAAAGCAGAACAAATAGGTAATGCTACTGACATTCTTGTGTCTAAAACAAGGGATTGGCAGGTTATTAAAGAACACATCAGCAATCGTATTTCTAAAATTCAATTAACTAAACATCAACAGGATAAACTAGAACGTTACCAGTTCATTTACAACGAATTAATGTCGGGCAAATACTCAGAAGCTGAGGTATTAAATACGGTTTGTAGCATTTATGATATTGGCATTACACAAGCCTATGAGGACCTAGAATGTTCGCAAGAATTGTTTACCACTGTAATCAAAATCAATAAAGCATTTGAGATGAAGCTTTTGCTTGAAGAAGGCAAAAAAATGCTTCGCAGATGCAAAGAAATTGGTGACATGAAAAACTATGGTAGCATTTATAAAAGTGCTGTTGCCCTATTGAAAGAAATTGAAGAGATTGAAGAAGAAAGCGCTAACGAATTTGAAGGCCATACGTTTGAGGCGGTATTTGATCCTCGTAAATTAGGTGCACCTGATGTAGATATGAAAGAAGTACTTAAAGCGGTGAATGAGAAACGTGGCAAGAAGATTAAAATAGACATGTTTGAAGATATTTCTTATGAGGAGGTAAACCCAAATGATTAAACAGGTACACTTTAATAAACCACAGCTTCGCAGCCATACTATTGGCGCACAAAATGAAATATTGGTAGGTGGTAGAGGTGTTGGTAAAAGTGAAGGTGTACTAGCGCCGAAAGATGCCAATTGTTATTTAGGAACAATGCCACGCAGCACTGGTGTAATATTAGGTGCAACTTTCACGCAATTATTGACTAGAACCTTACCTGGCTATATGGCTGGGCTAGAACGAATTGGTTATAAATATGGCCACCATTATTTAATAGGGGAAACACCATCTCAAGCATGGATTAAAAAATGGAAATGGGAAGGCCCTTATAGAAGACCACTTAACTTTAAGTACTTCATGTGTTGGTGGAATGGTTCTGGCAATCACTTAATAAGCCAAGACAGAAAAGGATCCTCTAATGGTTTAACCATTGACCATATTAAAGGCGATGAAGCCAAACTGTTTAACGAAGAAAAAATAACAACTGAGTTATTGCCTGCAAATCGTGGTATTGTGCCTGCGTTTAAAAATAATCCTTACCATCATGGTATCACTTTTACTACGGATATGCCTGTTGGTACTTCTGGTAGATGGATTTTGGATAAGCTGAACGACATGGATATTACAGTCGTTAACCAAATTTGGGAACTTCAAGTTTGCAGGTTTAAGTTAAAGCATATTTTTAAAAATGGAAACGCCAAACAAAAAGCTGAAGCAAGCAAACAAATTGCTGTATTGGATGAAGAAATAAATTCTTTACGTAAAGGGTTACTATACTACCATGAAGCTTCAACCCTAGATAATATACATGCACTTGGTATAGATTACATTAAACAACAAATACGTGATACATCAGAGTTTCAGTTTGATACACAGATATTAAACCTTAGACCAATGAAGCTTGAAGATGGCTTTTATCCTGACTTTGATGAAGAGAATCACGGTTATTTCAGTGAGAATGAAAGCTACTTTGATAATAGCCATATTGACTTTTTAAACCCTACTCTAGATTGCAGAAAGGATAAAGACCTTAACACTAATCTACCCTTGCATATAGCGCTTGACTATAACAGGCGCATACACCCGTTAGTTGTTGCTCAAGATACTGGTAGCGAGATTAAGATATTAAATGGCTTACACTCGCTATACCCTGCCAAACTAAAAGATGTACTAAAACAGTTTAATGATTACTACAAGCCATTGAAGAAGCGGCTCATCTATTACTGGTATGATCACACGGCTGTATCTGATAAGGAAGAGACACGTATATGTGATGATGTAATAGCAGCATTACGTAAAGGTGGATGGATAGTTAAGCCTATGTATATGGGGCAAGCGCCTAGCCATGAGGGTAAGTATAGAATGTATGGCCACTTACTTCAAAAAGATAAGTACTATGATAGAGTACTAATGTTTAATAGAGAGAACTGTAAGAGTTTAATTACGTCAGTGAACCTTGCAGGTACTAAGTATGGTCAGAATGGATTTGAGAAGAATAAAGACCCAGAGAAAGACCCTAAGTATCCAGCTGATGAAGCAACACACTATAGCGATGCATTAGATATGCTAGTGTATGGTATGCTTGAAAGTAAATTAAAATATAGTCTTACTACATTAACAGCAAACAATAGTATTATTATTGGATAGGTTTATGGTGTTACGGCAAGCCGTCGGGCTATCTGCAGTACAAGGTACTGCTGCCTATCCATAACACACGTATTCAGAACCCACTCATCCACTCGTTTGTACCACGCTGCGCCGGGTACATCTCTCGCTCATTCATGTGTACACAATACGTTAATGGTTACGCCAGGCATGTCTAAGGACTGCCCGGCAACCCTATGCTGTCTATCGCCATCATAGGGGCTTCAATGGTGCTTCGCAGTCATAGGGGAAGGCGCAGCCTACATATATGCATAAAAAGCACCATTGGCGAACGCCTCAACGGCATAGTGCGGGCGGCAGTTTTCTTTGGGCTTTTGGGGTTTAAAAAATATTGGTTGAAAATAATTGATTGATAACCAAACGATAACCCTTAAAAAGTATGAAAAATTAACCTACGATTGCCACTTTAACGCCTGTAAATTGTACATTGCAGCTAAAATTAACATTATGAGAAAACTACTATTTTCTTTGGCAATTTTAATTTGCGCAAATGGATTTGCTCAATTGAAAATTGGCGATATTAAAACTGAAATGAAGATTCGCAGTTTGTTTGGGGCGCTAATTTTCCCAGACTATCCTAGAAGTGTTTTAAAAGTTAACTATGAAGACATGGAAGATTCATTACAAGCTTTTATTAAAAGAAGCAAATTGGATGATAACATAAAATTTATAAAAGCGAATTTGAGTGAAGTAAACAGCGTTCTAAAAAATAGTTATTGTTTTTATTTGTATGATAACAAATTGAATTTCCCGATAGAAATAACTAAAAATGTAGACAATGGCTTATGTCTTTTCCTATCAAATATTTTTGAAACAAGCATATTTAATAGCTACTTGAAAACGCCTAAACAAATTGCAGCAAAAGTTACGCAAGATGTTTTACTTGAAAAATTGAAAGCATTTGATGAGGTTAAAAATCCATCAATAAAATACTATGCGGTTTCTTGTTTTTACGGCATAAGAAATTTTGTTACAGATGATGAAGACAAAAAACAATATCAGTTTATCGGATTGGTTGCGCCTAAAAGTGCAGTTAGTAAATTTTTAAATGCATCAATAACAGCAAATGATTTTATAAAACTATGCGATGTGTATTACGACAAAGACGGTACTACTTTTCAAAAAACCACTTTGGTACTAGAATAAAATATTAGTATTTCTAATAAAAGTAAGCCTCACTCACAATAATGTTAGAATTTCTAACGTTATTGCACCGTACTAAAATTATTTTTGGTAGTTACAAAACTTAACATACATTTGAATTGACAAACACACAAAGCATGTTCTCAATTCAAATTCAATTTATTAACAGCCTAATGGCCAGGGAAACGGTAGTCAATCCGTTTAATACTTCACTTAATCGTGTTTGTGTGTTTGTCACCCTGGCTATTAGGCTATATTTATTTTATTATGACAAACACACAAACACAAGAGCAAAGCTCTACACCTACGTTAGAAGTTAACGGTAGGGAAATCATTTTTGCCAACGTTGATGGCAAATGGTGGGTAGCTGTAAAGCCCATTTGCGAAGCCTTAAAAGTCAATTATGACAGGCAGCAAAAGAATATTAAAGAAGACGAAATTTTAAGAGACGTGTATGCTATTCAGCATATGCGTGACACCTTAAATCGCCGTCAAGAAATGATTTGTTTACCCGAAAAGTTTATCTACGGTTGGCTATTTTCTATCAAAAGTGATAGCCCAGAATTAAAAAATTTTAAGTTACAATGTTACGAAGTGCTTTACGAGCATTTTCACGGTGTATTAGCCAATAGGCAACGTGCATTAAAAGAAAAAACCTTACAGGAAAGAAAAATTATTGAGTTGCAGCAGCGCATTAAGCAGCTACCAGAGTACGAAGAGTTGCAGCAGCTATTACAGGCAAAAAAGGCTGTTACCGCTACTTTAAATAGTTTAGATGCTAATTATGTAAGCACGCAACTACAATTCTGGAATTTCGAGTAAGCCACAAAATCCATTTCTTTTATTTCCGAAAACATTTAAAACTTAAAAATCATGTTACCTAATAAAATAGTAAATAACAAACCCGTATACGAAACCGCAGTAATTAACGAGCAAGCAGAAGCAATGCTTACCCAAGTAGCTAAAAATGTGCATGAAGTAAAGCACCAACTAGTGCTACACCTTTTACAAGCCAATATGCAGAAAGAAAATGGCATACCGCAAATGCAGCATTTGGGTAGCCAAAGTGTATTACAAATAAATGATGTGATGCGTACAGAGCCAATTGGTACGTTGTATATGCTATTGCATGAGTTAGATTATGCAAATGGCAAGCGTTTTACAGCCGATGAACTTGAACGCAAACAAGAATTAGAAAAGCTTTCGGACTAAAAAACCGAAGTTTTCGCAACCGAGCCTCGTTTCTACGGGGCTTTTTGTTTGGTACAGGTAACGAACGCAGCCGCAAAGCTTTTGAAATTTGCAACACGGCTAACGACTTTTTAAACTAGTCAACTATTAAAATTTTGCCCTATCCGTCAGCGGGTGGGGGCAAAATTTTTCGCTGCGCTCGTTTCTACGGCTCTCACTTGCGAAAAATTTTGCCAAAAGCCATAGCGGTATTTTGTCTCTTTTTTGTCCTTTCCATCACACATCATATTTGCCACTTTTACTTCATGGCAAATAATTCAATCAATCTCAAAGAGGCGCTTGCTATTTTAGAAAGCTACCAATGGGTAAGCCTACGCTTTATTACAGCCGATGTAAAAAAAGGTGTAGGCGGTCAAGTTATTGAAATACCAAAGTGCCGCATTTGCCGCCAACTACCACAAGAGCAGGCCGCTAAACTTACAGATGATGAAGCCATTGCTACCAAAACTAGCACGCCTAAAAATGCCAATCACAACCTAAATTTTACTAGAAACATTGAGTTGCCTAATAAAAAAATACGCAGTGTTCACCCCGTTTTAATTACCCATATCAATCAAATTCCTGTGCTATGAGCGAAAGCGCAATCATTTCTGGCCCAATTGCCTTTTTAAGTACCAGCAATACTGCTGTGTACTTTTCTAAAATTAATACTACAGCGGGTACTTATTCATCTAACCCTCGTGGTACAGCACCAGCTGTTAAAAGCTTGCAGAATTTACTAGATGTGGCGTTTTGGGGCGAAGACAACCGTTTTCCTCAAAACATTGAAAACCAAATGCGATACTGTGGTGTGGGTAAATCTGGGCTAGACTGGAAAGCCCGTGCCCTTTGGGGTTCTGGTATTATAGCTGGTAAGGTTACAGATATTACCGATGGTGGCAGAACAGAAGTATTTGAGGTGATAAAGCCATCCAATAATCCGCTTATCTACAAAACCCTAAATGATAGACGCTTTCACCGCTTTATGCTTGAGTACTTGCAAGATTGGACTTGGTTTGGTAACTGTTTCTCTGAAGCAATTTTAAGTTACGACGCTAAAACCATTACAGGATGGGTACACCAAGAAAGCTGCGATAGCCGCTTTAAGCAAATGAACGATAGAGGCGATATTGATAAAGTCTATCTGTCTAAATTATGGGGTGCTTCCAGTGACCAATACGCCAAATTCGACGATAAAAAAACTATCCGTGGCCTAATTAATAGCCCTAACAATCTTGAGAATTTATCAACCGTAGATAATAAGTTTATTAAAGCGGTTGACTGTATTGATATGTACGATGCGCTTGAAAGCCTTAAAGAAATTGCACAAAATCAGCGTGCTAGTAAGGGCTTGACAGCTGCTAAATCTGCCATATTACCTGTTAACTATCCATCGGTAAATAAAACATACTACCAAGTACCTGCTTGGGATGGCGCTCGTATGGCTGGCTGGGTAGAGATTGCTAGCAAAATACCTGGCATGATTAAAATGCTGTACGATAAAGCATTTAGCATTAAGTACCATGTAGAAATACCAGAAACCTATTTTGAAGAAAAATATGGTATAGAAAAATGGGCAGCCATGGGTGAAAATAACGGTAATGAACAGGTGCAAGCCAAAAAAGAATTGCTAAAACAAATGGATGAATACTTGACTGGTAACGAGAACGCCTACAAAACATTTGTATCATTCTTCAGCTACGATAAGCATGGCAATGTAGAATATGGCCGCATTAAAATAACGCCAATAGAAGACAAAACCAACCTCGACAAAGAAATCATCACACAATCTGCAGCAGATAATCAATTAATGGTTGCAATGGGTTTAGATCCGGTATTGTTTGGTGCAGGCAGCTTTGGCAGTGGGCAGCAACGCAGTGGCGGTAGCGATAAGCGAGAAGCTTACCTTATGTATACCGCAGGCTTACAGCTTGAACGCAATGTGCTACTAGAGCCATTGTATTTGATGAAAGAATTTAACCGTATAGTAGGTGGCGTAAGCGAATGGGCAGAAGACATTGTTTTTCGCTTTCGTGATACTGTACTTACAACGCTTGACCAAAATACAGGAACAGTTAAAAAAGTAAGCTAATGTTATTTAAAGACAATACTAAGTTACCCGATTACGCTTCTTTTAAGGGCAAAATAGAATTTTACGCTATTAAGCGCACATTGCGAAGCATTGAGCGAAACCACATTAAAAAGCTTATAGGCACAAGCCTGTACAATACTTTAAATAATGCTTTAGCAGGTGTAACAAATGAAGATGATTTAAGCGAATCATTAAAAAATTTACTACACGAATGCCGCAATGTGATAGGCCCTTACCTTGGTTATTATTATGCACCCATTGCAGAAATAAGCTTAACGGCTAGTGGTGCTAGGCGTACAGAAACAGATAGCGAAAAAACCGCTTATCAGTATCAGGTAACTAAGTTTAGGCAAGCAGAATTGCAAGAAGCAGAAATAGCTAGTGAATTGCTATTGCAATTTTTAGAGGAAAACCTTAGTAGCTACCCACAGTGGGTAGAAAGTGCAGAGTTTAAAAAGTATCGCAGCTTGTTTATACAAACCGCTAGCGACTTTAACGATCAATACAATACCGCTACACCTTACCGCAACTTTTGGGCTATGCGCTGGAAAATGGTAGATGTAGAAGCACAACAAATAAAGCCCAAACTAGGTGATGCGCTATACAATGCCTTAAAAACAAAGCTTGCAGCAAGCACTGTTACATTGAGTGACAAAGAAAAAGAACTACTAGTAATGCTTAAAAAAGCCATTGCTTACTACACCATCACATTTGCACTACCAAGCATGACAGTGAAGCTTGATGATAATGGTCTTACCGTTGTAGATACTAGCAGTTCTGGCACCAATGATGACAATAATCGTACAAGCGCAGATGCTAACCGCTTATCTGTACTAATTAGAGAAGCCACATCTAGCGCTCAAAGCTGGATGAATCTTGCAACCGGCTACTTGCAAAATAACGCGTCGGACTTTCCATTATATCCTGTAGCCACAACTGAAAAATGTACACGAAACGGCAATGAGGATTTGAAAGGATCCTTTGGCATGTTTTAATTTTTTGTCCTTTAAAATTTTGGTGATGGAACACATTTTTGGTAAAAGAAATTTAGAAATGGATAGCAAAAGCACACTTTCAGTAATGGCAGGTTGGGTAGTTGGTTTAGTAAAACTAGCCGTTACAAAAGAAGCTATCAATGCAGTACTTCTTGCCTTGGTTACTGGCGCAGCTGCTTGGCTTGGCCAAACCATTATGAAAGCAATTTGGGCAGGTTGTAAAAATTTAATCACTCGTATAAAAAAGCAACGTGGAATTACTATTAACACCCCTAACAAAAACTGACCTCACAACCATTAGCAGGTTGTTTATTGATGGCCAGCCAGAATGTTTCATTTTAGAAGATGTAGATAGAGGCTTAGACCAATCTATGACTGAGGCAGAAATAGCAGAAAAAAAGGTGTTTGGCAAAACCGCCATCCCTGCTGGTAGATACGAAGTGGTAATTACATGGAGCAATCGCTTTAAACGCCTATTGCCATTGTTATTGAATGTAAAAGGGTTTGATGGTATTAGAATGCACGTAGGCAACTATGCAGCTAACACAGACGGCTGTTTGTTACCTGGTACTGGTATTACTAAAGACATGGTGGTAAATAGTGTGCGTGCATTTGAAGCATTAAATGCAAAGCTTACTGAAGCCACTAAAAAAGAAAAAGTATTCATTACTATAAAACGTTAACCAATGAAACATTTGTATGAGCGACTCGTTTCGCCAACACCAAAGTTTTTCAAAAAACTTCGCCGATTAGGCTTGTCATTATCTGGGTTAAGTGCAGGTTTAATAACTATACCTAATGTGCCTGCAACTATTGTTGCTATTGCTGGCCATGCTGCAATTGCAGGTGCTGTAATGGTACTTGTAGCACAATTTGCCGTAGAAAACACAAGTGACTTAACCGAAAATTTAAACAAATAATGAAAACTACCTACTATCAATTATTGATATCATTTATACTGTGTTGTTTAATTTGCCTATTTGCTTTTCTCTCAATAGAATCCTGCAATAAATCAAAGCAAAAGCCAGCAAGCGGCAATACTACTTTAGTTGTAAAACCACCTACACAATACACTGATGATGGTGGTACCGTGCATACTGAAACCGCTGTTGATATTGAAGGAATTAACAACTATTACCAAGAAGTGATTGATAGCTTGGTTAAAGTAATTAAGGCAAAGCCCAAAGTAAAATCAGTGCAAAATGTGGCGCTTATTGGCACAGAAACCAATGGCAGCTTTAAACCTAAAATAGATACGGTTTACTTAGATACGAACCATTACGAGTCACCTACTTATATTATTAATTACAAAGACAAGTGGCTAAAGCTGAAAGGCTATGTAAATATTGATAGTGCGTGGCAATATCGTGTAACTGATAGTATTGCGTTAGTTACTTATTGGCGAAGAAAGCACTGGCACAGTGCTAGAGAACTGTATATAGATGGCTTTAGCTTTAACCCAAATACACACCTTACAGGATTAACAGCCTTTAAGCTAAATGAAGCCAAACCTAAAAAGTGGGGTGTTGGGTTTATGGTAGGTTATGGTTTGGGTAAAAATTTACAGCCACAGCCATTTGTGGGCTTTGGTATTCAACGGAATTTTATAAGATTTTAAATTTTCTCATAAGCAGTTAGTTTTGGTTGCGGCTAGGGTTTTTACCCTGGCCAATTTTTTGTCCAAAAATTATTTTATAAATTTTACCAAATAAAATTGTTTGGTAAAAAAGAAACCTTTACTTTTGTTCTATCAAAATAAAACAGGTGCGCAACCTGATACAAAACTTGCACAACTTCACATGGCAACTACAACAAAAAGAACAGTAACCTCTGGTAGCGATGGCAGCCCAATACCAGTAACCGTTGATTTAAAAGTAAAACCACTTACTTATTCTTCTTTTGTAAATGGCGTTTTTGTAAAAAACAAGCCAATTGTTACAGGTTCTGGTAGAGAAGTTATGAACGACGAATGGATTTATGTATTTATGCCTAATCATGGTCATCAATCAATTAATGTAAATAGGGCTAACTATTGCCGTAAAATTTACTTGATGAATACCAAAATTAAAGACACCATCACAAAGCCAGTTTCTAAACGCCTACAAAAGTTTATTGATGAAATTGCAGACACTTTGGTATTTATTAAAAACGGTGTTTCTTACCGTGTAGAATTGACAGAAGGTAAAAAAGAAATGGATTTAAAACGTGTTTACCCTTACTGGGCTTTAGCTGGTACAGGCGGCATTCCTTGTGTGGGTATGCCAGCTTTAGGTGAAGAAACCGAAGAACGTAGATATAGAGGTGGTACAGTTTGTGGTGCTGCTAAAAAGAAATATGGACAAAATGCAGGCCAAGGCGGTAACTGGGGTACAGATTTGAAAGAAACTTTTGGCTTTGACTTCTAAATTCTAAGCCATGAAAAAAACAAAAGTCTACTCGGTGAGGTTGCAAAGCCTCACCAGTATTTCTGCCAAATGCTACAAAGCCACAGACTTTAACGGTAATGAAGATTTAATACCAAAAAGCCAAGTATTTGGCTGCGATTACGATGTAAGTAAATCAGAAGCTTATTGGATAGCCGCATGGATTTTAGAGCAAAAAAGCATTACCTATTCTACCAAAAAAGAAGGTTGGTATAATCCTGAAACACATAAAGTAACCTTGGCTTTTAACAGCGATAATATTGAAATTACGCATCACATACCAGAGCGTAAAGAACCTGTAAAAGCCGTGCCTGATGCAACCCTTACTCGTTAACCAAACCAATAAAATATCAAAGTTCCAGCACCTTAAAGTAGGTGCTGACTTTGGCGAGCCTGGTACTGGTAAAACTCGCAGTACTATGGAACTTGTAAAAAGTACCACTGCCAATTTATGCGTTTGGGTTGCCCCATTTGGTACCATCAACCCACCAGAAGGGCAAAGCGGCATTAAAGATGAAGTGGCAAAATGGGGTGGCCTTGGTATTGAAACTATTTTTATTGCACCTGAAACTATTAGTAGCAGCGATAGAGCCTACTTAAAATTATACCGTAAGCTGAGCGAAAACTGGTGTACGTTTATGGTGGTAGATGAAAGCCTAAAGATTAAAAATTGGGATGCTAAACGTACCAAACGTATTATTGACCTTGGTAAAATGTGTGAGTACAAAATGATACTCAACGGTACACCCATCAGCCGCAACTTGCTAGATGTGTGGGCACAAATGCAATTCCTTTCGCCACTCATTCTGAACATGAGCCAAGCTGAATACAAGAATACCATTTGCGAATACATTACCGTTAAAAAACGCTTTGGCAATAGCTGGCGTAGCAAAGAATTTTTAAAAGGCTATCACAATATAGATTACTTGTTTAGCATCATAGAACCGTATGTGTACGACTGTAACTTGCACCTAGAAGTAGGAAAGCAGTACATTGACTTAGATTATAAGCTAAGTGACGAACACAAAGAGGAATACCAAAAGCTAAAAACTAAGTACCTTGACGATGAGACTTTGCAATGGAAAAACAACAACATCTTTCTTGAATTAACCATGAAAATGCAGCATCTATATTGCTGCACCGAAGATAAATTTGAGGTACTAGATGCCTACTTAAAAACGGTAGATACAAGTAAGGTGATTATTTACTGTAAATTCATAGAAAGTAAAGAAGCCCTTAAAAAGCGTTACCCCGATATACCAGTACTTAGCATACAAAGCCACGCCATGAGCCTAAATATGCAGCAGTATAACATCACCATTTATTGGGATAAAACTTGGGATTACGCTGTAGAAGACCAAAGCGAACACCGCACTTTTCGCACCGGGCAAACTGAAACATGCACTTTTGTAAAAATGACTGGCAACTGCAACTTAGAAGATTTGATGAACGCCAACATTGCCAAAAAAGGTGCTTTGCTTACTTATTTTAAAGAAAAAGGTTATAAAGAAATAATGAAACAATTATGAAAAAATACCTTGACCAAAATGTATACGATGCTTTTAATCAGCGAATGGCTTACATATTCAATGAGTTTGAGCATGTATATATAAGCCTTAGCGGTGGCAAGGATAGCAGTGTTACCTTACAACTTGCCAATGAAGTAGCTAAAAAATTGAATAGAACATTTGATGTTATGTTTATAGATTATGAAGCTCAATATTTGGCTACTATTAATCATATTTATGAACTAAAAAAACTATCCAACATTGGTACATTTTACCACATAGCACTACCATTTAAAGCCAATAACTCATGCAGTGTTTTTAATCGTTTTTGGTATCCTTGGAACAAAGCTTTTAAAAACATTTGGACGAGAGATTTGCCACAAGATGCCATTACTGAATACAATCACCCATTTGGCAATTTGTATAATGACAATCTTTTTTTAAGAGGTTTATTTCAAATGTTTTCCAATTGGTACATGCAACATCATAAAACCAATAAAGTTGCCAATATTCAGGGCATACGTACAGATGAAAGCATGAATCGCTTTAGGGCAGTTGCGTTTGGTAAAAAAATATACAAAGGCATTAATTACAGTACCGATAATGAAGATGGCACGTTTAGCTTTTACCCAATTTACGATTGGCGAACTGAAGATATTTGGGCTGCCGTTTCAAAATTTAATCTAAGTTACAATCAAGTATATGAGGTTTTATTTAAGATGGGTATTCCTATTCACGAACAGCGAATAGCACAACCTTATGGTTTCAGACAAATACAAGGCTTAAACCAATGGAGTATTGTAGAACCTGAAAGTTGGGAAAAAGTTGTAAATCGTGTGAGCGGAGCAAATTTTGGAAATATGTACGCAAAAACTACCTTGTTAGGCAACAATGGTACTAGTAAACCAGACCATTTAACGTGGGAAGAATACCTTGTTTTTTTGCTCGAAAGTTTAGGCTTGCAAAGCCCTGAATTGATGGAGCATTACTATAAAAAAATACGCATTTATCTTGACCATTATATTGAAGAAGGAAGAATAAATTCTATTGATGAAATTCCGCAAGAAATTGACAAACAAACTGTTATTGCCGAAAAGAAACGTGAAAACGGCAGATGGATTCAATGGAAGCGAATAGCAAAGTGTATTGAAAAAAACGACTTCGCACTTACTGGCTGTAATTACGGCATTACTAAGCAGGATAAAATAGATATGGAGCGATTAAAAGACAAATGGGGTACTTTATTGGGATTAGAACATTATCAAACAAAAGAGATGAAAAATCTCGCAAAAGAAATAGGCTATGAAATCTGAAAAACTATTCCGCAAGCAAATGCTTGTTAGAGGTATTGTAGATGAATTGCTTTTAGCAATTGAAGACTTAGGCGATTTACACGAAAAAGTAGACGCCTTAAACTATACCAGAAAAATGCTGCACGGCATTAGTCCATTTAAAAATAACCCGGTTGACTTTGTAGAATGGGTAAAATGCGATAATGTACATGCAAATGATTACAATCCTAATGCAGTAGCACCACCAGAAATGAAGCTTTTAAAGCTAAGTATAGATGAAGATGGTTATACACAACCAATTGTAAGCGATAAAATAGCTGATAATGACAGAGAGGTAGTTGATGGCTACCATCGGCACAGAGTAGGTAAAGAATTTAAAGAAGTTAAAACAAAACTACACGGTTATTTACCATTAGTTAGTATTAGAGAAAGCCAAAAAGGGAAGCAAAATCGTATTGCAGCTACTATTAGGCACAATAGAGCTCGTGGCACTCATGCTATAAAAGGCATGAGCCAAATAGTGTTAGAACTTGCGCAGCTTAAATGGGATGACTATAAAATAGCAAAGCACCTAGGTATGGATGCGGAAGAAGTTTTAAAGCTAAAACAAGCAACAGGTTTAAAACAGGCATTTGCCAATCATGAGTTTAGCAAAAGTTGGATTGAATTTGAAAGTAAATTTGTAGGCAAATAACGCTTATGAACTACAAGTACACCAAAAAACCAGAAGATTTTGCGCCATTCTTTTTTGCCGAAAACAAAATCACACATCCAGAATTTGAGTATATCATACATCTTGGATTTCCTCGCTTTTTATTAAAATGGAAAGCTGCTGAGGGGCAATTTGCAGATTTTGAAGATTTTTTTGATGGCATTGTAGAGTTGCAATGGCTTGATGGTGTAGCACCTTCTGAAAGCGAAAAACAAAAACTATTAACGCAAGCTTGGAATTATCTAGCTATAGAAGATAGAATTTTAGAGGATGAAATGGAAACTTGGGATGAAGACGATGATTTTTAATTTTAAATAATGACACACGACGAACTACTTTCTTACCTTAATAAAAATAAGCATTTGCTTAACCTTAGTGGTATTGCAAAGGCAAGCGATATTAATACTTCTGTATTAAACAATGCCCTTGCTGGCCGTACCGATGGGCACGGTACAGTACAAAAAATACCTAAAAAACATTTACTCAAATTAATAGAAGTGATAAGCCAATTACAACAGTAGTTGGCTTTGTCCTTTCCTACCCTCACTTGTAGCAGCAATTTTACCCTATGCTACAAGTTTATGTTTACGGCGCTACAGAGCAGGGCTTTTTATACCTGGGCCAAAATGCCAAATTAGATATTGAAGGTTTAGCTGAAGCTTTTGACGATGATTTGAGTACTGGAGATTTTAGTTTGCCGCTAGAGCTGCCCTGGACTGATTACAACCGCCGATTACTTGGCTTTGCTGAAAGGCT
This sequence comes from Parasediminibacterium sp. HNIBRBA5674, assembly GCF_056745525.1. Lineage (NCBI taxonomy): Bacteria > Pseudomonadati > Bacteroidota > Chitinophagia > Chitinophagales > Chitinophagaceae > Parasediminibacterium > Parasediminibacterium sp. HNIBRBA5674. The sequence goes on from NZ_JBQWIE010000008.1 coordinate 67,466, forward strand.
TGAAAATGCCAATACCAATACCACCACTTGGAAAGTGGACGTGCTAGATGATGACTGGCCAGAACTCATTTCGGCACAAATGACCATACTGGAAAAAGTGGGTAAATTCAGTTACAAGCGTGGCAAATTCAACGTAAGTATAGCCGCTACCAAGGGCTTATTTGGCAGCCTCATCTACAACAAAAAAATGAACAGCCTAAAACTAGGCGGCGCCATCAGCTGGCCTACTGTTGAAAGTAGAGCCTTTGCCACCGATGTAATGAAAGGCCTTTACCCGCAATATCCTTTCTTGGCATTTGCACCAGTGGCCATAGAAAACTACTTTGATAAAAACCGCCCCGATTATGCCAATGAATTTTTAGTAAAAGACACGGTAAACAATATTGTTGTTACAGGTAGTGGTGCAGATGATTGGCAATTTGCAAGGCCACAATCTAGCAGCCCTAATACGCCTACAGTAATTGGCAATACAGAACACGCAGATTTTAGAACTGTACCATTTTTTCAGCTGAAGTGGCTACTTAAAAAAGTGTTTGAAGAATTTGGCTTTACGCTTGTAGGCGATGTGGTAGATGGTACCGACTTTGACGACCTATTTTTATTTAACAATTACTCGCTTGAAGCTTACCAACAGCATCAAGATTTTAACCGCAGTATTAACCCGGCTAATCATGTGCCCAATACACCTAATAGCACGTACATGCTCATTAGCGACTTCCTCAAAAACACCTTCTCATTCTTCAATGCCTACTTTGTTTTTGATGGGGCAAATAACCTGGTAAAAGTGCGCTACCGCAATAGAAATATTACCGAAAGAAATGTGGTACCAATTACCCAATATGTAATTGATGAATTTGACAGTACCATAGATACCAACAGCCAAAACAAGGGTTACAAATTAGCGTTTGGTTGGGATAGCAACGATGGCTACCATGGCGATAGAGTGAAAGAATTGAGCATTAAACAAAATAACGAAACTTGGATAGGCGATAAAATTTTATTGGCCACCGTAGCCACTTTTGCAGATTTGGCCACACTTACAATTACAGGCGTTACACTTACTACAGATTATTGTGTACTGGTACAAGCTGATAATATTTATTACAGCGTTGCAGATGCGACAAGTACGCCTATAAAATGGGATGCTTATGCTGAAGCTTTGCACGATTATGAAAAACGCAATGCTAAAAATGAAGATCCTGGCCGAACCATAACTTTAGGTATGGCGCCATTGTGCAATTATGTAGAATTGAATAACAGTACTGGCCTGTACGAGAAAAAACCATTCGTTGGTACTAGAGGCATTGGCAGCTATGCCACAGCCAAAGGCATACGTGTAAATACCACCTTTGGCCTTAGTGTATTTTACATAAAAAAGCAGGTGATAAATGGCAACAACATACCTACAACTTTTACGCATAACCATGATGCGGCCAACAATATTATAGAAAAATATAGCCTTAGCCTGCATGGTAGCGATGGGCTTGCAGCCAATATGCATACTAAGTGGCAGGATGTACAAGAAAAGGCTGAAACAGTTAAAACTTCTATTACGGTAGATAAAAAAATGTGGGCACAAATACAGCAAGCTACACAGGTAGAAATTGATGGTGTAATATACTTAGTACAAAAAAACGAAAGAACCATACCGCAAACCGAACCAATGGTAATTTATTTAATACCAATGTAGTTATCTGATTCTCGGTTGTCCTTTACCACCCTATTTTATAAAAACAATTTTAAAGCTGCAAGCCAAATGCTTGCAGCTTTTTTATGAGTGTACGTAATGATGTGGTGAATCTTATTGTAAATGTAAATGGCAATCAAGCACAGGCGCAATTGAATGATTTACGCAAGAAAGCAGGCGATATAACCAATGAAATGAAAGGCCTTAAAAAGGGTACTGAAGAATATATAGCTAAAAAGAAAGAGCTAGCCGAGGTGACTGGTGAAATGGACAAACAGAAAAAACAGATTGGTATTTCAGCATTAAGCACTAAAGAATTGACACAAGAGTTAAATAAACTTAAAGCGTTAAAGGGCAATGTATCGCCAATGAGTGCTGAGTTTAAACAGCTAGACCAACAGATAAAAGCAGTAGTTAACCGACTAAATGAAGTACGTGACAGTGGCAAAGGGTTTAGCTATTTCTTAAATAAAGCTGCGCCAGGCCTTACAGGTATTGGTATTGCTGGCGCAGCTGCAATGGGTGTACAAGCAATTGCTTCAGGGGTAAAAGCATTTGTAAGTTTTAATGCAGAATTTGAAAAATCAGTTGCCAACCTATCTGCTATTACAGGTGCTACAGGTAAAGATTTAGAGTATTTAAAAAATGCAGCTATTGACTTATCTGCTTCTAGTACACGTAGTGCCAAAGATTATGTAGAAGCAATGAAGCTAATTGCTAGTGCTAAGCCTGAATTGCTTACGCAAAAAGAAGCATTAGTACAGGTTACACAAGCAGCTAGCACACTAGCTGATGCAAGTGGCTTAGAATTACCAGATGCAGCTACTAGACTTACCGATGCATTAAACCAATTTGGGGCAAGTGCTAGACAAAGTAATAAATACATAGATGCTTTGGCGGCTGGTGCAAAATATGGCGCAGCAGAAATACCAGATATTACAGATGCCTTATTGCAATTCGGCTCACAAGCCAAAAGCAGCAATATTAATATTTATGAAAGTACAGCGGCTATTGAGTTACTGGCAGAAAAAGGGCAAAAAGGTGCAGATGCAGGGGTAAAATTGCGTAACGTATTACTTGCCATGAATGCGGTTGATGGGCTAGATAAAAAAGCGATACAAAGCCTAGAAGATGCAGGGGTAAATACGGATAAGCTAAAAGACAAAAGCCTAAGCCTTGGTGATAGATTAACCGAACTAAGCAAAGTAAGCAATAATGCAAGTGCTTTGGTAAACATATTTGGCAAAGAAAACTTTAATGCTGCGCAAATTGTACTGCAAAATATTGATAGGTATAAGCAACTAGCTACTCAAGTAAAAGAAGTAGGTATAGCACATGAGCAAGCTGTAACGAATACCGATACATTAATAGACAGTTGGGAAAGATTTAAAAACCTTGCTGCGTCTGAATTTTTAAAAGAAGGCGGCGCTTTTACTAACTTCTTAAAAAACATAGTAAAGTTTGGTGAAGGCGCTTTGAAAACACTTGGTAATGTAGTGCGTATAGGTACAGCATTAATAACCCTAGATTTTAACAAACTTGGTAACCTTAGAAAAAACCTAGCAGACCAAAAAACACAAGCTGCCAATAATACTAAGGTGAATACAATTATAGATGTATACACACAAGAAGAGCAAGGCAAAGCCGATGCAAGCCAACGTATTTTAAAGAAATTACAGGATAATGTAAATAAAGAATATGAAGCGTTTAAGGCCGCTAGATTAAGAGGCTATAAAGAAGCAGCAGCAAAGGCGTTTTCTAATTTACAAATTAATGGGCAAGCGTTAGCTACATTTAGAGCTGACCAACAAACTATAGGTACTGTAAAAAATGACGAGCCGCCAGCAGATAAGAAGGATAAAACAAAAGGTGGCAACGCAAGTTCTAAAGAAAGTGACTATGAAAAATTAAAAAAAGAAATATTGCAATTTGAAAAAGAAGTAGCCAAAATTAAAAGCGATAACGAAATTGACGCTGCCAATATTGACCAAAAAGAAATTGCTAGGGTACAAAAAAAATATGCTGACTTACTAGGCAAGGCTAATGAGTATTTGATGAAAGTACATAGCCTGAAAGGTAAAAATGCCAAAGAATTAGAAGCAAAAGCACAAGAAGAAATTGCTACGCTTACTCAGCAAAAAATGATTGAGATGGATAAAGCGCAGCATGATATATTTTTAAAAAATGCTGAAAAAGAATACGATAATCAACTAAGGCTTACTAATGAATATTTTGAAAGCCAAAAAACATTGCAAGCAAAAAGACTTGTTGATGGTGAGATAAACGAAAAAACTTATCAAGCTAATATTGCAGCTATTGAATTGCAAGCAAGTAACCAGCAATTACAAAATGCAGAAGACTATGCCAACATAGTAAAAAAAGCTGCCGAAGATGTAACTAAGTTTAAAGCAGAACAACTTAAAAAGCAAACGGCTGATGTAATTGCTGCTGCAAAAGCGCAAGAGGCAGAAAAGAAATTACTTGAAAAACTTAGTGAAGATGCTAAAGAAGCAGATATAAAACGCCGCTTGATTATTAATAAACCTGGTAGCAAGGGTAACGACCAAGCGCAGAAAGACCAAATTGCGTTTCAAAAAGAACAGGCTTTAAAAGCATTGGCATTGCGTAAAGCAGAAGCATTAAAAGCACTAGAAGATGCTAAACTAAACGAAGACGACAAACAAAAAGCCATAAAACAAATTGATGATGATTATGCTGCATTAAAAGCACAAGTTGATGCTCAATATGATGATGATGAAACGCAGCGCAATCTTAAAAAATGGCAACGAAAAATAGACGATGCAGTTAAATACACAACTACATTAAATAACCTATTAAATGCAATTGAAAACAGGCAGTTAGCTAAAGAAACTGCCATGCACGATAAAAAGAAAAAAGACCTTGATAAGCAGCTAAAAGGTAAATTGATTAGCCAAGAACAGTATAATTTAAAAACCTCACAATTAGATGATGAGCTAGAAAAGAAAAAGAAAAAAGTTGCCTACGAGCAAGCAAAACGCCAAAAAGCCATAGATATTGCTGCTGGCTTAAGTACAACAGCCTTAGCCGTAATTGGCTTCTTAACAGCAAAACCTGTAGGGCCTTGGAACTTTGTACAAGCCGCTATTGCAGGTGCTTTAGGCTTGGCCAATGTGGCTACTATTGCTGCACAGCCGCTACCAGAACTTGGTACAGGTGGGTGGATTACTAAAGGCGATAAACACAGCGATAAAAGTGGGGGTATTAATGCCAAAATAGAGCGTGATGAAGCCGTAATTAATGCCGCTACTATGACTGATAAAAATACCTATACGGTAACGGGCACACCTGCACAAATAACGAGTGCGCTTAATGGCATGAATGGTGTTAGCTGGGCACCGGGCGCAACCTTTGGTGCACCAAAATGGCGTACTGAGCAACCAAGGTACTTAAACTCAATGATGCCTAAAATTATGGCAATGGGTGGCGTGGCATACGGTAGCCAAAGTGTAAGCAGTAGCAAGCCTCAAACAACTACAAGTACCGATACAACTACTGTGAGTAATGATGACGCAACATTGTTGCTGAAACAAATACTAGATGAGCACAAAAGAAATGGTGAGCAAATGAATACTTGGGCCACTACGTTTAAAGTAATTTTCTCAAATAAAGAATACGAACGCTTTTTAACCAATATTGATAATGCAAAAAAACAAAGCGGTATAAGAGGCAGGTAACCCTAGCTACGCATATATTTTAGCTGCTCTTGTAGCTGGTCTATGGTGCGTTGTAGGCTTGTTTTATCTGCTTGTAAACTTTGCATTGTTTGCTCTAAAAAAGCGATGTATTTATCTTCTTTGGGTAAACCGTAAGTAGCTTGTTGTTCATTCATCACATTAACGTTGGCTTCCTTCAATGCAACTTCACTATTGTATTTAAAAATGGTATTCAAATCAATACCATTCTCATTAAGAAAAAATAGGTATTCGTTAGGGATAAATTCTCTTTTATCAGATTCTAACAAACTAATTTCTTTCTGATTAACGCCGCAAAGGTCTTCGCACTCTTTTTGAGTTTTATTTATAAGCTGTCTAGCTTGTTTTAAATTATTGGAAATCTGCATCATATAAATTATTTTAAAATAAATATACTTTTTTGGTATAAAAAATTTGTTTTTATTCCAAATTGGTATATTTTTACAACGTCAAATAAGATAACAAAAACAAAACGCAAATTAAAAAGAAAAATTGTTTTATGACCAGAAATGAAGAAGAATTAGCAAAAAAGTTTCTTGAAATAGCTGATGAAGTGACTGAGGAAATGGTTTTAAAAGCTGCTTTAGAAATGCCACTAAGTTATCAAACTGTAAAGCGTTATCTAAAAGGGCTAGTGGGTAAAGAAAATGTAGGTAAAAAATTACTAGAATATTTTGAAAACAAACTTTCTGTAGCTGCTTAATCATTCTTAACAATAAAACCGAAAACATGGCAAAGCCAAAATTTGAAGACAGATTTTTCACTAAAGAAGAAGTAAAAGCTTTAACGCTTGAACAAAAGCTAGAGTACATTTTAGGTTTTTATGAATATCCTATAGGTAAATGGTGTTCTGTGCAATTTAATGAATCACAGGCTCAAGCAGTGAAAAATAAAATTACGAAAGAGTGGCTCGTAAGCAAGGCACGTTTCATTCAATTAACAAATTTTATCAATCTTTTGAGTCAAGAAAACCCTAATAGCAAGTTGCTTGCAAATTTGAGGATTCAAGAAAAGCATACTGCTAAAGGGATTGTTGAGCATTATAGCCCTGCATTAATTTATGTTACTAATCCTGAAAGAGACCCTTCAAGAATACCACAGCCACAAACAACATTTATATAAGCGTTTTGCGAAAACTTCGACGTGCCAAGTAGAGGTAGCTAGTGTAAGCTAGCTACCATTTTAAACCACCAAAATTTTAGTAATGCAAACAGATATTCAAAAGTTTTTACAGTTTAATGGTAAAAATGTCTATTTCACTAACGATAAAGGCATTTACTACGTAGCCATTAAACCAATTTGTGAGGCTTTAAATGTTGACTATTCAAGACAAGTTCGCACCTTAAAAAGCAACGAAATTCTTGGTCAACTATGGTCTCTACAGACCATAGTTGCAGCCGATGGAAAGATGAGAGAAATGGTTTGCTTGCCTGAATTTTATGTGTACGGTTGGATTTTTGGTTTAGTATCTGATAGTAAAGAATTACTATTTTATAAATGGAAATGCTACGAACTGCTTTACAATTATTTCCACGGCACAATTACAAGGCGTAACAAGTTTTTACAGCAAAAGGTAGAGTTGCTAGAAAGTATGGATACAATAAAACAAGAACTAGCTACTAACGAAGCATTTGTACAGCTAAAGCATTTGCAAAGCAAACTACGCCTTACCAAAAAAAGCCTTGATAGCCTCGACAAGGCAATGCTAAGTAACCAATTAGATGTTTTCACCGATTCAGACAATTAAGCCATGGCATCAACTATTGCAACCACAACTACCAAGTTTGATAAAATATGGGGCGGTAAAATTTTTGCCGACAATTTCGAAACCGTTCGCCTTCGCAACGATGATAAATACTTTGTAGGCGATGTGCACGAAATTGTAGTAGATGGTGTAAGCTTCGGCTTTGCAAAAGTTGTAGCCACCAAAAATATCCGCCTCGAAGCCATCCGTGATGTATTAAGCTTTACCACAGCAGGTATGCACGCTGCTAAGTTTTGTGGATGGCTTAAATCTGTTTACAACGAGAAAGTGCATGGCGGTGTAAAGCCATCTACCGAATTTACTCAAGTAGTGTACCAATGGCAGCAACGCAACTATGCTGTACAAACTGGCTACATAGCCAAGTTTATGGAAGAACGCCTACTAAATTGGCGCCAAGAATTAACTAACTACTAGCCCTTTAATTACCCCCTATATAGATGTGATGAGTGACCATAGGCGCCACAGTATTGGTGGCGCATTTTTAACCCATTAACAAAAATCCGAACAATGAATAGTTACAAAGGCACCATTCAGCAACTCATCAACATTGAGTTAGATGTACTTAAACAATGCAAAGCCTCACCTTGGTTTGCGTATATCAATAAGCTAGCGGTACAAAACTTTTATAAAACAAATGCCGAAGCCTTAGCTTATTTTAAAAATATAGTAGATGGGCTTAACGCTTCATTTGTAGAGAAGGATGATAAAGGCGAAATAGTGTTAACGCCTAGTGAAGATAAAAGCAAGCTTGTACAGGCATTTATTAGTGATGAAGCCGAAAAAATTTACAGAGCCGAAATGCAAGCCTTGGCAAAAACCGAAATAAACATTTACTACTAAACCAATAACATGAAACTGCAACACGACACGCTACTGTACTGGCTGCTAGTAATACTAGCCCTTACACTTGGCCTTGTAGCCTGGCTATTATGGATAGCCATTACCGATCGTAAACAACGAAAGAAATACCAAAATGATAGCCACTAAATACATTGTAACCACATTTATAGGCCGCCAAAAGCGCTACCTAGTTGGTACTGGCAAAACCACAGGTAATCTGCTTCAGGTAGAATACAGCACCAAGCAAGTAGATGCTGAAATATTTGATACCAAGCCTTTGGCAAATGCGTTCATAAAAAATATCTCTAACCCTTACGAGAGAGTATTTACAGTTGAACCATTGCAAGTAGCAGAAAAGCCATTAGAAGAATTTATGGCCAGCCTACCAATACAAGTTGACGAAAGAAAGCTTGATCGTAACAAGGTAATTAAAAAAATTAAAAAAATGAGATAATGGCAAAGCTTAAAAAACAAGTATGTAGAGAATGTGGCTGTACAGATAATAACTGTAAAACCTGCATTGAAAAAACTGGTGAACCCTGCTTTTGGGTAGAGAAAAATTTGTGTAGCGCCTGTGCTTATAAAGATATACTGGATGACATAAAAGACCTATCCACAAAGGGGGCGAAAATTGACCGATTACTTAACCAAGCAGATGCTATCAGCAAAAGGATGGAGCAAATTTTTATTGACCATAATGTAAATCATCTTGATTTAAAAGCACTGCCAGAAGATGTTTACAACCTTTGGCAAACACTGCATAAGCAGCATACTCGCTATGGTAAATTAATGGCTAACATTATTAACGGGTAATCATTATATGCGCTGTGGAGCAGTTGGTCGGCTCACTGGGCTCATAACCCAGAGGTCACAGGTTCGAGTCCTGTCAGCGCTTCTGTTTTCGGATAAGGGTTTGGATTTTACAGGCAAGAGCGGGGTTTCTACCCTGCTCACAATTGGGTAGATGGCGGAATGATTGCAAACAAAACCAAGGAAGGAGTTCGCTATGAAGAATAGAGCGCAATTGAAGTAGAGTTTGCAAACTTGGTAGACGCAGGCCGTGATATGACACGGTTACAGAAAAGATGTTAGCTGAGTTGCAAATCAGAGTTCCAATAAAGAGAAATCCAATGCTATCATATGTGCATTGTCTGTTGCAGGTTCGAATCCTGCTCTACCCACAAGGACTAAAGAAGGTTACCGTTTGGAAATGTCCTACCATAAAAAGCAACGGGCGGTAATGCAAGGCGAAAGCAGCCCAACAGAACTAATAAGTGAAATAGATTATTGTTTGCTGTTAAAACAAAGTAGTACACGCTGCTAGTGGGTCACTAGCCCTTTTGCCCCGTAGCCCCACAAGGCACGGGGTTTTGAGGTGCGAAATATCACGTTCTTTTTTATTTAAAATCCGAGGCTTGTTTCTACAGGCCTCTATTTAAAAATCAATTCAAAAACTATGGCAGTACATGAGTTTAAGGTAGCCGTTACGAGAACGGATGAATACCATATTAAGCTAGACGACGAAGTGATAAATGAATCTTACATGCAAGATTTTAGCGAGTCATTTGGTCAAGTAGATTCTTTAGAAGATGTAGCAGGACACCTTGCAAGAGCCTATATGAGAGAAGTTGATAGCGATTTTGTTGAAGGTTATGGGTGGGTAAAAAAGTTCAGAAAAGATGGCAGCCATAGCAAAGGGCTCAAAAGAGAAAACGGACAAATTGTGCTGCTTACTGATGAAGATTATGCAAAAGGATTGAGCATAAAAATTATAAGTGAAGACTCTGACTATGATACTGAAATAGAAGAATTATCATAAATGCCAACCAATGCTAAAATATTACCCCTTACCACCGCCGAAAATTCGTTGAGTCAAGAAGAAGCGCAACTCGTAGCTTTATTTTCTAAAGCTATCATTAATCATTGCAAAAGCAAAGCTTATGATTCAGAAAACAGCCATTCGTTACCTACGCATCAGCACAGACAAGCAAAGCCACTACTCTATCCAAGGTCAGGACATGCGCACCTTAGAGTGGTGCGAGAGGAATAATGTGCGAGTGATAGATACGTTTATAGATGAAGGTTACAGCGCCAAAACATTTGATAGGCCCGATATGGCCAAGCTAAAAGCATTTATACAAAAGCACTACAAAACGGTTAATTACCTGGTAGTGCAAGAACTAGATCGCTTTAGCCGTGATGCTGGCGAAGCGATTGTAATGATAAAGCAGCTGCAGAAGCTATACCGCATTCAAATTGTAGGTGTAAACGAAGGCTTAACCTTCGATTACGATAATCCTGGTTCTTTCTTTCGTACTGGCTTGCAACTGTTGCTTGCTGAAGATGACAACATTAGAAGGTCAGGCAAAATAAATTCAGGCATTTATGCTGCCAAAAAGAAAGAAGGCCGCTATATTGGTGCAGCGCCATTCGGTTATAAAAAGGTACTGAATGAAAAGAAAGTACCTATAATGGTGATAGATGAAAAGCCGGCCAAAATTGTACGCTTCATTTTTGACGCCTACAATGCAGATATGCCAATGCAAGAAATACGCAAGCAAGCTGCTGCAATGGGCTTTAAACAAAGTGGCAATAGCGCCATTACTAAAATACTTACTAGGCAAGCTTACACCAGTTTATTAACGGTGAAAGCTTACCAAGATAGACCAGCCGAAATTGTAGAGGCAAGCCATGAGCCAATTATAATGCGGACACAATGGCTAGCCACTCAGCAAAAATTGAAAGGTGGTACTACCAAGGTTATCATTAGCGATGAAATGCCACTTCGTGGTGTATTAAAATGCCACTGCGGTAAAGCTGTAACCGGTGCAGCTAGTACGGGCCGCCACGGTGGTAGATTCTTTTATTACAAATGCGCTACCAGTACACACTTAAACCTTAGTGTAAAGAAAGCGCATGCCCAGCTGATGGAAGTTTTAAAGCTAATGAGCCTGCCACAGCGCCTGATCACTGCCATCAAGCACCAAACAACAGTAGATTTAGAAGCTACGCAAAAAGAAAACAAGCACCGGATTAAGCAACTTGCTAAAGATTTGGAAGACTGCGAAGCCAAATTGTATAGCGTAGAAGAAAAATGGATAGCTAATCAATTGAATTTTGAAAGCTACCAACGCTGGCACTCACACCACAGTCAACAGCGCATCGCTTTAAACGCACAGCTTGACAAGTTACAACAGGAAGAAAAACACATTTGGTACCTGGTACAAGACGAATTGGAAAAATTGTCTGATTTGCATTACCTGTACCAAATAGGAAGTACAACAGACAAACAACAGTTAATTAGACTGGGGTTCGATTCAAGATTGTACTATTCTGGGGGAACGTATCGAACCCCTTACATGATGCCTATATTTACTCACAACACGCTGATAATGAAAGAAAAAGGGCTGTTGGTTTTAGACCAACAACCCTTTAGAATGGAAGGAAATTTTAAAAGTGGAGCTGAGGGGAGTCGAACCCCTGTCCAAACAAATCCGCCATAAGTCTTCTACATGCTTAGTTCATTATTAATTGTCGAGATAAAACCGGAAATAAACAAACCAATTTTATCCTTAGCTGAATAGTCTTTTGTCGCAGTCACAGCCTTCTGAAACAGCATCCTGTGTTTAGTTTGAGTCGGCGGCGAAACTTGGTAACAGAACAACCTGTTTGGCGGCCCGAATGGTTACTTAATCACTGATTAAGCAGCCATGGCATACTGTGTATTGCCATTTGAGTTTTGAATATTCAGATTTAAGTGCTAATTATCCAACGCACTGCATGCTTATACCTACAAAGAACTTTGCTGTCGAAACCAGTACAGCCCCATTTTTAATATTTAAAGCTAACTAGAAAATCTTGAAACGAGTTTATCAATTAATTCTTGATAGTTATTTAAATTCTCAATATACTTTCTACTTTTCATTCGTTTAATATGACTCTCTATTTTCCTTGCCTGTGCGTATTCTAATTTATCTATTGAAAGATACACTACCCAATCATTCGCCTTGGTAGTAAAGCAATCTTCAAAGGCTTTCCGTTTATGCTCTAAAAGCCTTTGTTCGAGTGACAGACAACTACCAATGTAGTATTTATCAATTTGCATTGAATAAAGAATATAGACAACTGCCATATCTACCTATTTTAATTATCCAACGCACTGCATCCTTATACATACAAAGTCCCGATAGCTATCGGGATTGCTGTCGAAACCAGTACAGCCCCATTTTATTTTCAATGTATAAGATTTTGCAAAACCTTATACGTTTGGTTAAATATTTTGTAACCAACTGCATACTTTCAATCTTACTTCGTTGCGTCGCACTACCGATAGCTATCGGTATGTACTGTTAGATACTTTGTGAAACTTTTATCGAAGCGATTAGACTTACTAAGTTTTTGAAACTTGGCAAGTCTAACATAAAAGTCAGTTGGCAAAAATAGGTACAAATTTCTTTCTACACTAATCAATCATTACCTACTTTCAGCGCCTATAACATTTACTATGCCTGCAACTACATATCAGCAATATTTACAAGCACATATAGCTACATTACAAGCCTTACAAAAAACTAAAACTAGGCTTGCATGGCTCAGGTTTATCACAGTCATTGCCACCGTAATCGGCGCATTCAAAGGTTTTGAAGCAGACATATTATTTGGCGTTATTACAATTATACCTGGCATCAGTATTTTCTTATTCTTCATTGCTAAAGATGTTGCCAATAATAAAGCCATCAATCATACCAATACGCTTATTGATATCAACCATCAAGAGCTCGCAATACTTAACTATCAATATTTCCACAGAGAATCTGGCGACCAATTTGCGCAGCCTACACATACTTACACTAACGATCTAGATATTTTTGGCAAAGCATCATTGTACCAATACATCAACCGCTGTAATACCGAACAAGGCAAGGCACTACTAGCAGACAATTTACAAAAAGCCATTGCCAGGGAAGCGATACAAAACAGGCAATCTGCCATTAAAGAATTACACGCTCAAGCACAATGGCAGCAGCAATTTCAAGCACTTAGCCTACAATCAGCAATAACTATTTCAACCGAACAAAAAATAAACCAATGGCTACAAAATAAAGAACAGCATTTACAAGCCAACTATTGGAAAATAGTATTACCGCTCTATGGCATTTTCACCACTACTTGTGTGGCTCTTTACACTATTGATGTGCTTTCAACACCTGTATTTTCAGGCATACTTTTATTGTGCTTAATTTTTGCTTTTGCCCAAAGTAAAAAAGTAATGGCGTCTTACACTTTACTCAACAATATTGTAAAGGAATTAAGCGTAGCAGAACAATTAATTACAACCATAGAGCAATCGAATTTTGAAGTAGCTGCATTAAAAAATTTACAATCACAACTCAATATTGATGACATAAAAGCATCAAAAGCTATTAATGAATTGAAGCAAATTCTTAACCGTTTTGATGTAAGACTAAACGTATACTTATTTCTCGCATTAAACACCCTATTTCTTTGGGATGTTTGGCAAATAAGAGCTCTGAACAAATGGAAAGCCACTTACAAACAGCATGTAAAAACATGGTTTGAGGTAATTGCAGAAATGGAAGTAATCAATACATTAGCAGTACTAGCTTTCAATCATCCAACTTGGTGTGTACCAACGATTGCTGATACAAATTTTACATGTAGCGCTAGCAAACTTGGCCATCCACTCATCTCAGATAATAAGTGTGTCACCAATAATTTCACAACAACTGGCGAAGCAAATATTACGCTTATCACAGGTAGTAATATGGCTGGTAAAAGCACCTTTCTAAGAAGCATTGGATGCAATACAGTGTTGGCCTTAATGGGCAGCGTTGTATGCGCTGAAAGCTTTACCACATCGCATATTCGCTTGATGAGCAGTATGCGTATTGCAGATAATTTAGCAGAAAATACCTCTACTTTTTATGCAGAATTAAAGAAGCTACAAAGCATTATTGAAGCTGTTAACAACCATGAAAAACTGTTCATTTTGCTAGACGAAATTCTACGTGGTACCAACTCGCTTGATAGACATACAGGCAGCAAAGCATTAATACAACAACTCATCAAGCAAAACGCTGTTGCCATACTAGCCACACATGATGTAGAACTAGCCAAGCAAGCAGATAACTATCCAAAAAATATTACCAATTACCACTTTGATGTTCAAGTAGCAAATGATGAATTGTACTTTGATTACAAGTTGAAAAATGGCATTTGCGAAAGCCTCAATGCCTCTATTTTAATGCGTAAAATTGGTATTGAAATGGATGATATATATTAAAAAATATTAATTCGCTTGTACAAATGGCTTTGCTCTACCACAAATGTGGTGTATTTATGTATATAATATGAAATTATCAAGACGTTAATACAATAAATTTAATCTGTATATACAAAGTGCTATTTCACTAATTCACTTACATTTAAATTAGTAGTAGTTAGTGCATCCACTATCCTTGATTTATCCGCTTCTTGCCTATTTTGGCTTAACTTAAACACATGCTGTATATCAGTTAATGCTATCTCAAAGGCAACAATGGCTTTCATGTTATCAGCTATGTATTTTTCATCCATTTGTTTTACTGCGGCAGGACTTTCGGTTGTGCCTTCAAAATGATTAGTCAATTTTACCAAAACGTCATATAAGCCTTTATCATCTAAAAAATTCACGACACCTTTTGCATGAACTGCCTTGTAATTCCAAGTGCTAGCCACTTGTTTATTGTTATACCAACTTGCACTTACATAAGCATTTTCACCACTAAAAATAGCCAATACATTTGGATTCTGTTCAAATGCAATAGTATGATCTTGCTTACGCATGGCATGTGCCAATAAAAAAATCTTACCGTCTTTTTCTTCAAACAATACTGGTAAATGCGTGGCAACAGGCATATTATTGTCATCAACACCACAAAGTGTAATAAAAGGATGCGCCTTCATAAAAGCCAATACCTCTAAGTCGCTATCAGCTTTAAAATGTTTTAAATTGTACATTCAATTTCTTTTAAAATAAAAAGTTTCCATCAAAACTAGTAATGCTTTAATGGAAACTTCAGACTATTTAACTATCAAAAAACATTACGCCATCACCTCTATCATCTTAGTCTTTGGCACATTAGCATTACGCATGGCAATATTTCTTACGGCTGTTGCAGTTACATCTCTAAATGCTTGTTGAGATAATACATCGGTACCAACCATGGCTGGCACACCTACATCACCACCTTCTCTTATGCTTTGCACCAACGGCACTTGACCTAAAAACGGCAACTCATATTCATCAGCCAAGCGCTTACCACCTTCTTTACCAAACAAATAGTATTTATTATTTGGCACCCCGATAGCTATCGGGGCATCTGGCGGTACGAAGTAAGCCATATTTTCTACCAATCCAATAATAGGTACATTTATTTGCGCTTGCGCAAACATGGCTATCCCTTTTTTTGCATCTGCAAGCGCCACAGCTTGTGGTGTAGTTACAATTACCACACCTGTTACAGGTACAGTTTGCATCAATGTTAAGTGAATATCACCTGTACCTGGCGGCATATCTATTACCAAATAATCCAATTCGCCCCAATCAACATCAGTTACAAATTGCTTAATAGCACTGCTAGCCATTGGGCCACGCCAAACCACCGCATTTCTTTCATCAACTAACAAGCCAATGCTCATTAATTTAATGCCATATTTCTCTAAAGGCATTATTACACCTTTGCCATTCACGTCTTTCATCATTGGTCTTTCACCACGCACACCAAACATAATTGGCACACTTGGCCCATAAATATCTGCATCCATTAAGCCCACACTTGCACCGCCTTCTGCAAGGGCCAAAGCCAAATTAGCCGATACGGTACTTTTACCTACACCACCTTTACCACTTACTACTGCAATAATATTTTTTACACCACTCAATATTTGCTGCCCATCTTTACGATTTGTAGATGTATTAGAAGTGAAATTTACTGTAACTACGGCTTCTTTATTTACCAATAAACGCACTGCATTTTCACTGGCGGTACGCATCATATCTTTCATTGGACAAGCTGGTGTGGTTAAAATAATGGTAAATGCAACATTGTTACCATCAATTTTTATATCCTTCACCATATTTAGCGTCACCAAATCTTTACCTAAATCCGGTTCTTGTACATTACTCAAAGCTTGTAATATCGCTGCTTCTGTCATCACGCAAGTTTTTGTTAAAAAAGATAATAGGTGGCAAAATTAGCGGCTCACCGCTTTACTTTGTTGCGAAATGCAAAAGCTTATCAACAAAAACCACTGAACCCTGTTTTGTATTTTAATAGAAAGTACTGTAATTTTATACCGCATGAAACAAACTATACACATCATTTTATTGCTTGTTATTGTTGCAGGTGTTACCACTGCAAAAGCCCAACAAACACTGCCTTCTAAAGATTCTGTGATACAGCTTTTTGGTGTGGTAATGACGGCCGATAGCTTACGTGGCGTGCCATCTGCAAGTATTGTTGTAGTGGGCAAAGGCCGTGGTACTATTACCAATAACGATGGTATTTTTTCTATTGCGGTATTGAAAGGAGATAGAATTTTGTTCTCATCTATTGGTTTTAAAGACAAGCAAATTGATATTCCTACCAATCTTACTGATAATCAATACAGTGTTATTCAATTGTTGGTAAACGATACCACATATTTACCTGCAACTATCTTAAAGCCAAGACCTACACGTGAGCAGTTTGAGCGTGACTTTGTAAATACCCGTGTACCAGATGATGCTTATGAAATTGCACGTCAAAATACCAACGAAGCTGCCCGTAGAATTCTGCTAGCAACACTACCTGCTGATGGTAAAGAAGCCGTAAATTATCAACTGCGCCAGCAAGCTACTAAGTCTTACTACGCAGGGCAAACTGCCCCAATGAATATTCTAAATCCATTTGCTTGGGCAGATTTCATCAAGTCATGGAAAAGAGGCGATTTTAAGAGTAAGAAATAACTCGGCTGAACTTAAATTTTATAGCCTGAGGGAGACTTCGTTAACCAACTGTATTACTATTATTTTACTTCTGTTGCGTCGCACACTTGTACGGCCATAACTTTATTCGGCTTTGATTGAAGTGAGTATATGCACGCATTTTGTTACAACTATCCCCTTTTAAGCTGCTTTTTTATAAACTTATTTGAGCGTTTTGTATGTACTAAGGCGAGGACAAATACTTTTGAATTATCAATTTTAAAGAAAATTTTAAATGGAAATTGCTTTAGTAATGCTCTTCTAAATGAAGTGTTACTGACTTTTAGAAATGCGTAAGGATTGTTGCTTATTCGCTTTTCTATTGCATAAAACTGAGATAGAAATTGATCTGTGATTTTAGGTGCAACATCGTCATACCAGTCAATTATTGCTTTTAAATCATCCCAAAACTCAGCATGGTATTGTACTATATATTGTTCCAATTTACTTCTTGCTTCGGTGCTCTTGAATTTTAGCTCTTAAATCACTTGGAGAAAGTAAAGCTGTTTTTTGCGCTTGTATATCTTGCCATCTTTTTTCAAGCAACACAATTGTAGAAGCTTCTTCTTTGCTTACGCCATTATTAGGCGACAAACTTTTCCATAGCTTTTCAGCTATGTCACGCCTTTGTTTTTGAGGCAGATTGAGCAATGTGTTGATATCGATTGTCATTATTTTTTTACTAAAATAAATATTTTTTGTTACAAACTATTCTTCCTCATCTATCTCTTTACCAAATTGTAGTACATAGCCATTATTATCTAGTATGGCAAATTCTCTCATGCCATGTTCAAAGTTCTCTATTGGGTAAAAAATAGTGGCTTTGTCTTGTAGTTTAGCCCACAGCGTATCTACTTCTTCAATGTTTATGTACAGAGAACCTGTAAGTTTAGCCCCATCAAAAGGCATGTGTGCATTAGGCGTAGCAAACATAATGCTTGCGGCATCTTTACTCAAACTACACCAGCCCCATTCTTGGTTCAGTTCATCTAATTGAAAGCCCAAAACAGATGTGTAAAATTCAATGGTAGCTTGCAATTCAGCCGTCCACAACATTGGGGTTAATGCTTTGTATTTCATAGTTTACGCTTGTGTGGCTGTTACAAATTTGCTGGCTAACCAACTGTTATTAGCTGGTGTAACCCATTTGGTTTCTAACTCTTGCTTTGTAGCTACAAGGTTATTAAAATACAAAGTCTCTGGTTTTATAAATCCATTAGTTATGGCATGATTTAAGTGTGCCAATGGTAGTAATTCTACTTTGTCTTTTAGTACAAACGCCAAGTTTTGACGGTTAAACATATCTACCTTAAAGCGTTGCTCAATATCTTTTATTAATCGTACGCTGCTATCAGTACTACAGCCGCTTACACCAGCAGCCGTTTCATCGGCCATAATTACTATAAACTGCCCAAAGAATAAATTGGCATAACCTTTTACAGGCGTGCCATGCGTTTTCCAGTCAGCCACAAAACTGTTAAGCATTGGTTCTATTTCAAAAGCTTCACTCATACTAAACAAGCGGCTGCTTTGGTAGATCCAAACCCTTGAATTATTGTGAAAATCTGTAGGTAAGTATTGTTGAAAATCTAAGTTCATAAAGAGGATTTTGTAACACATAGGTTGCATAGTTAGAAAAAGCTAACATAGTTTAATCTATGTGTTCTTGGCTTTTATCTATGCCTCTATGTGTTGAAATAACTACGCTTTTTTTGTAGGTGTATTGTTGAAGGTACTGATAAAATAGCCGCCAACTAAAGCTGCTGCTACTTTGAAAAATAAGTTTTTCATGGCCCAAATTTCATCCCATTTGATAGGACCTTTTGCAGCATCAAAACCAATATCTATCAATAATAAAATAGGCAATAGTATTACAAACCAAGTTGCCAATTTCTTCCAGTTAATCGAATGTTTCATGTGTTATTTTTTGCAAGACCTGTCAGGTTTTAAAACCTGACAGGTCTAAATGATATAACTAATTAAGCCAAACTTTCAGCTATTAATTCTGCAACATCCATTACTACTACCTCATTTTCTTTTTCACGGTTTTTAACACCATCACTCATCATGGTATTGCAAAAAGGACAAGCAGCAGCAATAATACTAGCACCTGTAGCTAAGGCTTCATCGGCACGTTCTATATTAATTCTTTTATCGCCAGGTTCGTCTTCTTTAAACATTTGCGCACCACCAGCACCACAGCACAAACCATTGGTACGGCAGCGTTTCATCTCTATTAATTCAGCGTCTAAAGCATCTAATACTTGTCTTGGCGCTTCGTAAATATCATTAGCACGGCCTAGGTAACAGCTATCGTGGTACGATATTTTTTTACCCTTGAATGTACCACCACCTTGTAGCACCACTTTGCCTTCATTAATGAGTTGTTGTAAAAAAGTGGTATGGTGAATTACTTCATAATTACCGCCTAATTCAGGGTACTCGTTTTTAAGCGTATTAAAACAGTGTGGGCAAGTGGTGACAATTTTCTTGATGCCATAACCATTCAATACCTGTATGTTTTGGTAAGCCATCATTTGAAACAAAAACTCATTGCCAGCACGTCTTGCAGGGTCACCAGTACAAGCTTCTTCTTTACCCAAAATGGCGTAGTTAATACCTACTTTATTTAAAATGGTGGCAAATGCCTTGGTTATTTTTTGGGCTCTTTGGTCAAAACTACCAGCACAGCCTACCCAAAATAATACATCTGGTGTTTGTCCAGAAGCCATCATTTCTGCCATTGTATTCACCTTCATACTAAAGCTATTATTTGCAACGAAAGTAATTGATTTTATCTTTCACCACATAGACAGATAGACACATAGATTTGTTTGTAAAGCGCATTACTTTCTATTGTGCCTTTGAGCCTATGGAGTGAGAAAATTTAAAGTTAGGCTTTGTAAGTTTTTTAATGAACCACATAGACAGATAGACACATAGATTTCATAAAGAGCAGCATTCTTAAACATTTAAGTCAATACCTTAATTATCTATTGTGGCTTTGTGCCTATGTGGTGAGAAAAACTAATACCCAACTCTACCTGTTCTCGAATTTACAGTTGCTATACCTACCAATTCATCGTGGCGCTCGCTGTAGCTGCGGTAGTACACAAAAATGGTGTAGTCGTTTTCTGTTTCCCAATAATTACCTTCTGTGACCGTGGCTTCAGTTTTTTTGCTGGCTTTGTCTTTAGATACATAGGTGTAATCGTAAAAGCCTTGTTTTAAATACAGTGTTTTTTCATACACACCTTTGGCTGCATTGTATTCAAGTAGGCTATTGCTGTTGAGTTTATTGTCTGTCAATTCGCCTAATAAGTAAATGTCTTTACCAGCATAAGGTTGGTTGCCTTCAGGTACAAATGTGAAGGTAATGTTGGCATAATCTGTTTGCCACCAATTATTTACATTTTCGGTGGTAAGAATATTCATCCAGCCGTTGTAGTCTTTATAATACAAGTAACGCTGTGCTACTCTTGGGCCATCAGGTTTTACAATGATGTTATTGGGTTGCGAATTTTTATCAATGCTAGCAATGCGTTCGCTTTCAAAACGAAAACTGCGTAAATCAACCCAACGATATTCTTTACCTGCTTCAAAAATGCCGCCACGTTCACCATCGTATTCTAGCAAGTTGCCACGTACAAAAGCTATTGGCACATTGTAATGCATATTGTCTGTACGATTGTTTTGCATCACACAAGTGGTGATTTGCTGCATGGGGTTTTGTGCATTTAGCTGCGTTACATCTACACTAAACTGTATTTTTTGGTGTGTTCTACCTATTTGATTATCGAAAGGCACCATGCTGCGCCCACCCACGTTAGCACGACTATCAAGCACATACAAACGTTTGGTAAAAGCCAACTGTGTGGTATCGCCATTTAAAAACACTTTTAGTAAATAGTTGCCACTTTTGGTAGGTGTACAATTTCTATCGGGCAGTGTGGCTTGGTAATGTACATACTTAGTTTGTGCAATAGATGATGGTCTGTATTGATTCAGGCGCTGCTGTTGATAGCCTTTTAAGTAGTCAAAACCGCTCAAGTCAGCAGGTTGCCAATTGGCATTGCACAAGGTAAATGTGTAGTAATAGTTTTTTACATAGCCATCCATATCATCAAAATGCAGCTCTAGCAAATCGGTAGAATTAAGGTTGATAATAGGCAGGCTTTCTTGGTTGTTTTGCTGAAATAGTTTTACTGTTTTAATGCAGGGCATTACAATATTATCAGTATTGATTTGTGCCGATGCACTGATAGACCACAACAATATGCTACAAAAGAATAGGCGTTTCATGTGGTAAAAGTAATGTATGAGGGATGATTTTGAGGTTTTGAGTAGATAAGTTGCTACGGATGATTTGTGTAACAGCGTAAGCAAAGCCTCATGTTGAGAGAATATGTTACTAACTAGGTATAATTTTGAAAGAACGCCACACCGAATAATTACCATCGTGTAGAGGGGTAGTTGTAGACAGAGGTGTTTTACAATTGCCACATACCCCAACCCTACTACTAGCCCTAGTAGTAGCCATTCATCGCTCTGCGGCAGCTATGCATCGCCCTCGGGAAGCCATTGCTCGTTAACGAGCAATAGCTTCCGTACACCGAGCAGATGCAGCCGTACAGCGAGCAAAGGCTGCCGTATAGCGAGTAATAACAACCGTATAACGAGTAACTGTAACCTTACCAATTGGCGGTGCAGCTCTGGTTTATTTAATAATTTTTTAACAGCATATTTTAATAGCTATATGTAATTGTAGATTAATTTCCACTTAACAAAATAAAAAACATATGTCCACACCCACACCAATTACCAGAGATTTCAAAATTTCAGACGATAGCATGTTGCAAGATAGCCGAACAACAGTGGTGCATTTTAAAGCAGACAAAGCTTTGTTTATTACTTTAGATGATGATTTTAAAGACCCCTATGCATCCGATTGGGAAGCAGCTATTACCACAGCCGAAGCAGCCCCCACCGATGAACAAACTGTAGATGTGCAAACAGGATTTACAACGGCTGTGCAAGATGCTATGGACGATTGTAGAAACCATTTTCAACAAGCTAAGTATGCCATTGAGAAGGCCTTTCCTAATAAAAAAGCCATCTGGAACGAGTTTGGGTACGATAATTACGATGCCGCAAGGCAAGTACCAGAAAAGCTGATAGTATTTATGGATGTGTTTGGTAAAACTGCCCTAAAATATAAAACACAGTTGCTAGCTGCAAAATATACACAGGCAAATATTGATGCCATTGCTACTAAACGCCAAACACTTGCTGAGGCTAAAACCCAACAAGAAGTGGTTAAAAATAGCCGTTTGGGTATTACACAAAACCGTGTAATAAGCCTTAATGCAGTATGGACGTTTAGAACCAAAGTAGCCAAAGCTGCCAAAGTAATATTTGCAGATAATTATGCTAAGTACAAGCAATACTTACTACCTGCAAGTGAAGAAGCTGCCACTACTTACAGCATAGAAGGTACGGTAACGGATAAAGCCACAGGCAAGGCCATAGCAGATGTACAAGTAAGTAATGGCACTGATACTGCCACTACCGATAGTAATGGTAAATACGGCTTTGCCAAATTAGCCAATGGTACTTATACCCTTACGTTTACCATAGCTGGCTACAAAACCGCTACCACCACTGCCAAATATGAAGGCACTACCCTAGCAGTAGATATTACTTTAGAGAAAGCATAGGAATGGATATGTGATGTAGAATTTGTGATGTTTGGATTAGACCAAATAAAAATCCCCTTGCTGTAATCAGCAAGGGGATTTTTTATAAGTACACTATGCAATTACAACTATTGTTTTAAGATAGTTTTAGTAGCTAAGAAGCCATTTTGCACGTCAGAAATATAGATAACGTATGTACCATTTTGTAAGCCTCTAGTATCTAAAGATGCTGCTACATTAGCACCAACTGCTGTAGGTATTACAGATTGTGTTTGTAACACTCTACCTTGCAAGTCAGTAATTTTAATAGTAGTTAAGCTAGTAGATGCTGCACGGAAACTTACTTCTACCACATTAATAATAGGGTTAGGATAAACATTTACGTTAGATACCACATACTCAGTAATAGACTGTGTAGCTGTATCCTTACAAGTGCCTAAACCACTTACCACAAGCGATACGGTGTAAGTACCCGGTGTAAAGGTTACTGTAGGGTTTACAGCAGTTGAAGTAGTACCATTACCAAAATTCCATAGGTAAGCCATAGTGCCTGCCGCTATTGTACTAGAACTAATAAAGGTTTTGCTTTTACCACTACCTGTATTGTTAAGTACCGAGAAGCTCGCTTTAGGCGTTGCACCTATATAAATCTGTTGTGCAGCAGCATTACTTACACAACCATTAGCATCTGTAACTTTTAAGGTTACATCGTGTTCGCCATAGTTAGCATAAGTTTTAGTTACATGTTGCGTAGATGCAGTAGTACCATCATTTAAATCCCATAGGTAAGTAAATGGTGCCGTACCGCCAGTAGATGTATTGGTAAATACGTATTGGTTACCTACAGCACATTGGCTTGGGTTATTGATAGTAAAGCTAGCTTGTAAGTTACAAGGTGCAGGTGTAACCACTGGTGCACTTACCGTAACCACTACACTTGCACTAGCATTACCACAAGTATTGCTTACTGTATAGGTAATAGTAGCAGTACCTACAGCTATTGCAGACACCACACCATTGCTAGATACAGTAGCTACAGCAGCATTGCTAGTAGACCATACACCACCCGGTGTAGCAATAGATAATGTAGTATTTGTACCAGTAGTAATAGCAGTAAGACCACTAATAGGCGAAGGCGTAGCAGGTGCAGCACTTACAGTTACAGTTTTTGTAACTTGATGGCTACCGCATGCATTGCTTGCAGTTAATGTAACGGTATAAGTATTGGCACTTGCATAGCTATGTGTAGTATTTGACGCAGTACTTGTAGCAGTACCATCACCAAAGTTCCAAGTATATGTAGGGCTAGTACCTGTAGAGCTATTGGTAAATGTAAAGGCATTAGCAGCCAAACATTGTGCGGCAGTATTTACAGCAAAGTCAGCAACAGGTGCAGTACATACTGGCACTACTGGCGTTACGTTTACCGCAAGTGTTGTGCTAGCATTACCACAACCATTAGTAACCGTATAAGTAATAGTAGCATTACCTACAGCTATTGCTGTAACCACACCATTGCTTGCTACGGTAGCCACAGCCGCATTGCTAGTAGACCATACACCGCCTGCGGTTGCAGATGAGAATGTAGAAGTATTACCAACAGTAAGCGCAGTAGCACCACTAATAGAAGCAGGCGTTGCAGGTGCTGCGTTAATAGTTACAGATTGTGTTGCTTGACTAGTACCGCAACTATTAGTAGCAATAAGCGTAACAGTATAAGTATTGGCATTTGCATAATTATAAGTAGGTGCGCTTGCTACACTTGTACCACCATCGCCAAAGTACCAAACATAAGTAGGTGCAGTACCAGTGGTGTTATTGGTAAATGTGAAGGCATTGCCAGATAAACATTGTGTAGCAGTATTTACACTAAAGCTCGCAGCAGGCGTTGTACATGGTACAACCACCGCAGAAACTGTAACAGTTACTGATGCGCTTGCAGCGCTACATGCATTATTTACAGTGTAAGTAATAACAGCCGAACCATTTGATATACCCGTAACAACACCATTAGCATTTACAGTAGCTACAGAGGTATTGCTGCTAGACCATGTACCACCAGTAGTAGCAGTAGATAAAGCAGTAGTAGCACCAGTAGCTATGCTAGTAGTACCACTAATAGGTGAAGGTGCAGTAGGTGCACTATTTACAGTAACAGTTTTACTTACTTGATTGCTACCGCAACCATTGCTAGCTACTAAGGTTACAGTATAGGTACCAGCACTTGCATAGCTATACCCAGCAGCAGTAGTGGTTACACCTAGGCTACCATCACCAAAGTTCCAAGCATATACAGGGTTTGTACCAGTAGATGTATTACTAAAGCTGAACGAATTAAATGCTAAACACTGTGTGCTATTACTAATAATGAAGTCTGCCACAGGTAGTGTACAAGGTATAGCAACTGTAAGGTTTTGAGATGTAGAATCTTTACAACCAAGGCTACCAGTAACTACTAGTTTCACGGTGTATGTACCTGTTAAGAAAGACAATGTAGGATTGATAAGTGTAGATGTAATACCATTACCAAAATCCCAGAAATATGTCATGTTGCCGTTAGTAATTGTAGAGTTACTAATGAAAGTATAGCTACCACCATTGCTGGCATTATTAACAACGCTAAAGCCAGCAGTAATATTACAAGTAGGTGTAGTAGTACCACAGCTATAAGTAGTTATCGTTTGCTTACTAGTATCAGTACAACCACCACTATTGGTAACAATTTGTTGTACATTAAAAGTAGCAGCGCTAGCATATTTGTGATTAACTATATTACCTGTAGCAGTAGCACCATCACCAAACGACCATGTACTTGTAGTACCAGCCGTTGCAGAAGATGTAAAGCGTAACGTAGTATCGCAATTGTTAGTAGCATTGGTTACACCAAAGCCTGCATTTATTCTACCACTTACATTAAATGGTAGTGATACAGCCGATGTACAAGTACCGTTGGTTACTAATACTGTATAATCAGCAGCTTCAGTAGCAGTAAATGTTGCAGTGGTAACGCCAGTAGAATTACCATTTTTAAACCAAAGGTTACCAGCAGCAGATGATGAAGTAAGTGTAACACTACCTCCATTACATAATGCAGCCGTACCATTTGCAGTAATTGTAGGTTTAGCAAAAGAACTAACACTTGTAACTGCTACAGCCGTTGAAGGAACACTCCAACAACCAGAACCATTAGTACCAGCTAAAGAATAACTACCAATACCAGTTGCATCAACAGTAATACAAGAGCTTGTACCTGTTGCACCAGCTACAGCATTACCATCTTTATACCATTGGTAATTACTAAAGCCCCAGTTTAAAGGACAAAGTTGTACAGTAGAACCAGCACATAATACTGGTGAACCTGTATGAATTTCAATAATTGGACTGCTTGGGCCACCAACTACAATGCTCATTGTATCAGTACCACCATCGGCAGTATAAATAAACTGTAACGTACCAGTAAACGGTGCTACAGGTAGGGTTACTACTGCTACACCATTTGTAGTTGAGCTAATGGTAGCACCACCTTGGTTAGTAGACATGGCAGACCATACACCTGTTAAAGGTGAAACAGCTCTTAACGTATCGGTTAATGCTAAACCACCACAAAGCACAGAATGGTCTGCACCAGCATCAGGTTTTGCATTTACATTAATATCAAATTCTTGAATAACCTCTTCTGGATTACCATGGTGGTAAGTATCTTCTGCTTCAAGATGTACATGGTTAATACCAGAATTTGCTATAGTAGGTGTACCGCTTAATACAGCCGTACCATTACCAGTACTCGTTAAAGTTAACCAACTTGGCAATGTAACACCAACAACATCCACCACATCACCATAAGGTATATCAGCATCGGCAATAGTTACATTGTAAGTAAATAACTGCCCTGGAAGCACATTAAGCGTTGTAGGCAACGAAGAAAATGCTGGCGGTGTATTTACAATTATTGAATAACTACGACTTGTAAAAATTGAAGGAAATGCCGTAATTGTTGCTTGAAAGCTTAAGTTCTGTGGACCAAAACTTGCTGCTGTAGGCGTCCAACTCATAATTGTTTGACCAGGGTTTGCACCACTAGTAGGCACTGTAGGCGACAATGTAGCACCAGAAGGTACCGTTGCAAATGCAATTGATACATTAGACCCAAGACTGCTTTGTGCAACAATCGTATCTTTAAATAATACACCAGTTTGAATTTGTCTTAAAGAAGATTGTATAGGTGTAGGACTAATAAATACTGGAGCAGGTTCTGATACCACTCTTATTGTAACAGAAGTCGTTGTTTGCACGCCTACATTGTCAGTTGCAATAATGTTAATGATATTAGTAGTACCAGCCTGAGCCGCCTGAGGTGTCCAACTAAAATTAGTAGTAGCAGGATTACCCGTTGATGGTAATGCAGGACTAAAATTAGATGTAGTAATATAGCTAGGTAATCCAGAAACTGAAAAACCAACTGTACTACCTGCATCAGGGTCAGTTGCTTTAATTGGGAATGATAAATTTTGACCTGCAATTACATTGTACACTGCACCATTTGCAGGTGTTACAGAATAATCAAATACAGGAGGATTTGAAGGGCCAACCATTTGAATAATAAAATCCAGCATAACTTGATTACCATTATTATCTGTAACGGTAACCAAAGCATTATAAGTTTGACCAACAGATTTACCTACAGTATTTAAAGTAATTTGACCAGTTGTACTATTTACAGAAAAGCCTGATGGCTCAGACTCGCCAGCAAGATTACCAGTAAAACTAGGCGTTCCAAAGGTTAATGTAGAACCAGCATCTGGATCTGAAGCAGGTATGGTGTAAGTAGCTGCAGTAGCATTAATAGGCATATTAATGATAGCAGGCAATGTTGATACAGGGCTACTACCTGCTGCATTTGTGTTTAGGATAATGTACTCATCCCACCCTAAACCACTATTATTTACATTGGTAAGAATTTTGCAACAACTTGCCGATTCAATTCTAGTAGCAACTGCTGTTTTGTTTAAAGTTATTGTAGTACTACCAGTGCTATTAGACCATCCACCAGATGGATCGGTAACAGTAGTTGTAGCAATACTAAAGTTACCTGTGTTGCCCCCAGATATTTGAAAGTAAGAGCTTCCTGGTGCAGCACCAAGTCGCCATGATTCACTCAAATTAATTCGGTAAGTAACAGTTGTACTCGTCTCAGATAATCGGGTGGCTGTAACCAAACCGTACCTAAAGTGCGAAGCAGAAACACTAGTAATGGTTGCAAAAAGAACCATTAGCATCAGTAAACGTTTCATCATAATTGTTTGTTTTGGTATTTTAAAGGATTGAATAAATACACGGATACTTAACGTTAGACTTACTTTTTTATTTCTTAGAGTAAATTTCTAACGCGAAGTAGATACGTTATTGAATTAAAACTGCTAAATATTGTTGCAAAGGGAGGTAGGAAGCTAGTAGAG
This sequence comes from Parasediminibacterium sp. HNIBRBA5674, assembly GCF_056745525.1. NCBI lineage: Bacteria > Pseudomonadati > Bacteroidota > Chitinophagia > Chitinophagales > Chitinophagaceae > Parasediminibacterium > Parasediminibacterium sp. HNIBRBA5674. Next base: position 95,672 of record NZ_JBQWIE010000008.1, read on the forward strand.
GTTGTTTCATTTCTAAAAGGATTTAGGATTTATAAGATGTTGTGAATACTGCTTAAGTTCTAATTTATTTCTAAGATTATAGCAAGATAGCAATCGTTAAAAACGCAGAAGTTACAAATATTCTTGAGTGCAAACTATTCCTTATTTCTGAATAAAAAAATATTTTTTAGCAAACGTCATCAACATAATATGTACAAGAAAAGTAAAGTCGCTGAAAATCAGCGACCTTATGTTGTAATTTAAACCAAATAATAAACCCTGTTTAAATAAAACGATTAATGATATTTTCAAGATACTCTTGCTTACCGCTAATAGTTGCAGGCTCGCCATGGTCTATTGCATATTGGCGTAAATCGGCTAATGATAATTTACCTGCTTCAAAATCTGCACCTGCACCAGTATCAAAGCTTGCATAGCGGTCTTTACGGATTTTTTTGTAGTCAGATTTTTGTAAGATATTATCAGCTACAATTAGCGCTCTTGCAAATGTGTCCATACCACCAATGTGTGCGTAGAACAAATCAGCAGAGTCTGTACTATTACGTCTAATTTTTGCATCGAAATTGATACCGCCACCTTGTAAGCCACCGCCTTCAAGTACTATCAACATAGTTTCTACTAGTTCATTAATATTGTTAGGAAACTGATCAGTATCCCAACCATTTTGGTAGTCACCACGGTTTGCATCCATACTACCTAGCATACCGTTATCTACAGCCACTTGTACTTCATGCTGAAAGGTATGACCAGCCAATGTAGCGTGGTTTACTTCAAGGTTTAGTTTAAAATCTTCAAGTAAATCGTATTTACGCAAAAAGCCAATAACTGTTTCGCTATCGTAATCGTATTGGTGTTTGCTTGGTTCGCAAGGTTTAGGTTCTATAAAAAACACACCTTTAAAGCCATTAGCACGAGCATAATCTTTAGAAGTATGTAAAAACTTAGCAAAATGTTCTTGTTCACGTTTCATATTGGTGTTCAACAAACTCATATAACCTTCTCTACCGCCCCAAAAAGTATAACCATCACCACCTAATTCAATAGTAGCATCAATGGCAGATTTTACTTGCGCTGCACCATGTGCCAATACATGAAAATCAGGATTAGTACTTGCACCATTCATATAACGCCTGTGAGAAAATAAATTTGCAGTGCCCCATAATAATTTTACGCCGCTAGCGGCTTGCTTTTCTTTGGCATAAGCTACCAAAGCTTGTAAGCGTCTTTCATTTTCCAAAACATTATTACCATAATCTACCACATCTACATCATGAAAGCAATAGAAAGGCAGGTTCATTTTGGTGATAAATTCAAATGCTGCATCCATTTTGTCTTTTGCTCTTTCCACAGGATCTGCCTTTACGCCCCAAGGAAAAATATGGGTGGCTTCGCCAAATGGATCGGCACCACTGCCACAGAAGCTATGCCAGTATGCACATGCAAAACGCAGGTATTCCTTCATAGGTTTACCAGCTACTATTCTGTTTTCATCGTACCAGCGAAATGCTAAAGGATTGTCGCTTTCTAGACCTTCGAATTTTACTTGGCCAATGCCTTTAAAGAACTCTGTACTACCTGTAATTACGGTTGACATATTTAATTGTTGTTTTAAATAATTTTAGATATTATGATACGCTTTTAGCAAACAAAATCATACAAGATATGATTCATTTAACCCTTGCGAGGTGCTAAATTATAGGTTTATTTTGATTTTGTAACCGATTGCAAAGAAATATTTTATTCTTTTTTAAATGCATTGTGTTACGTTTGAAATATCGCATGACACCACAAAAGGATATTACTATTTACGACCTAGCCGAAGAATTAAACCTATCGCCAGCAACGGTAAGCCGTGCCTTAAAAAACAATCCCATTATTAATGCTGATACTAGAAAAAAAGTATTGGATTTAGCCGCAAAAAAAGGTTACCGTACCAATGCTTTTGCCAGCAATTTGCGTACGCAAAAAACAAATACCATAGGCGTAATTGTACATGAGCTAAACAGCTATTTTATGACGGCCGTGCTAGCTGGTATTGAAGAGGTATTAACCGAAGCCGGTTATGACATTTTAATAGCACACTCAAACGAAACAGTAGCTAAAGAGCGCACCAATGCACACAATTTGTTTAACAAACGAGTAGATGGTGTTATCGCTTCGCTAGCTTATGATACAGATGATTTAACACACTTTGACCCATTTATAAAAAAACACATTCCATTGCTATTTTTCGATAGAATTGATAATAGCATTGCTGCAACACAGGTAGTTATTGACAATGTTGAAGCTGGCTACCAAGCTACCAAACACTTAATACAGCAGGGTTGTAAGCGTATTGTGCATGCTACTGCCAATCTTAAACGTAATGTATATGCAGATAGGCTTGCTGGCTACAAAAAAGCTTTGCTAGAACATAAGTTGCCGTATAAAGAAGACTTGGTTTTGGTAAATGATTTTAAAGAAGATACTGGCAAATTGATTGTAGAACAAATGCTTGCCATGAAACAACAACCAGATGGCTTGTTTGTAACCAACGACTTTTGTTCGGCCGTATGTATTGCTGAATTGAAAAAAGCTGGCATAAAAGTACCAAAAGATATTGCTGTAGTAGGCTTTAATAATGACGTAGTTAGTCGCATGGTAGAACCAAACATTACCACTATTAATTACCCTGGTAAACTAATGGGTAGAACCATAGCTGAAAGACTAGTACTGCAACTAAAAACCAAGAAGAACATTAATAAACAAGAGCAAATTATTGTGCCTTCAGAGTTAATTGTAAGAGATTCATCGAAACGGAAAAAGTAAGGTTTGCATATCGGCAAATGCTTTGTACCTGAGCATGACAAATTATTGTGCACCACTATTATCAACAGCCATAACAGGTGTAGCACCAAGTTTTTTAATTACTTGCATTACTTTAATAGTTGTGCCCAAATGCGAAGTGCTATCGCCATTAATAACGACTGATGGTTTCTCGGTTTCTTTAGACAACACTTCTTTTAATTGCAATTCTAATTCACTGAAAGGAATGAGTTTTTGACCAATGAACAATTGCTGGTCTTTATCTACCGTAATTACAACAGCTTGCTTCGCTTTGGTATCGGCTTTGGCTTTTGGGTTTGATACCTTAATGACATTTGGATTGGCCAAAGTAGACACGATAAGGAAGAATAATAAAAGGATGAACAATATATCGTTTAAAGCACCAGTATGTACTTCAGGATGCGCTTTTAATCTTTTACGGATGTTCATATATTCTTTATTTCACGAATTATTTCCAATTACTCGAATTACACGAATTTTCTTGTCACGAAGGTTTACGCTTAGATAAAAGTTGATTAACGATAAGAGCGTACAAGTGAGATGCTTCGTAAACTCAGCACAGGCTGCAACAGACGATGAAAAGCATTACTACTGCTGGTTACATAAAAATCATTCGCTACTATTACTTTCTGCCTCTTTGCCTAGCCCCTCTTTGCCTTACATCTTCATGCCTCTTTGCCTTCTACCTATCTTGTTGGCTCTTGCAAAATGTCAATAAAATCGGCACTTGCAGCTTCCATTTTATTGGCGGTTTTATCTATTTGCGTGTTTAAAAAACTGTAAGCCACATAAGCCATTAAACCAATGATTAAGCCCGTTGCTGAGGTAACCATTTTGGTGTAAATACCGCCTGCAATAGTGCCTAGCGTGTACTCACCTGTAGATGCGATGCCATAGAACAATTGCACCATGCCAAAGATGGTTCCTAAGAAGCCAAACATGGGCGCAATACCTGCAATAAGTGATAAAATAGAGAGGTTTTTCTCCATTTTATACATCTCAAGTTTGCCTACATTTTCCATGCTTTTTTCAATTGCATCGATGGGCTTACCAATACGCTGTATGCCTTTATCAATCATTTTGGCAACCGGATTATTGGTATTTTTTGCCAAATTGCGAGCCGCAGAAATATTGCCTGTAATAATATTGTCACGAATAATATTCATGAAACTTACGTCAATTTTTGACGCTTTGTTGATGGCTATTAAACGCTCGAAAAAAACAAAAATGGTAGCGACTAACAGCACATACAGTGGATACATAATGAAGCCACCTTTTTGCAATAAATCCCACAGTGAGATTTTGCTTTCTACAGAGGCGGCTGCGTTTGCTACTTTTTGGGTTGAATCGGCTATGGTATTTCCTATTTGCAACAAATAATACATTCGTACTGAATTTAGATATTGGCTAAAGTAATGCCTTTACTAAACGTAGCACGTAACTGTGTATAAAATTGTAGGTGTTTTAACGTTTTTGAGAAACTAACTAATTATTATCAGTATAATCAGTGTCAAGAAGAGTATTTATAATCAATCTACAAAATTTCTAAGCCAGCAGCTTTGTAGTCGTTTAATGCTGGGCTATCTGGTGGCAACTCAGTAATAAGTGTATTAATTACAGTTACATCGCACACTTTTAGACGCTGTACCGAATTTAGTTTCTCAGATATGGCTAGCGACACCGTTTTGTTAGCACAAGCAATCATCGCTTTTTTCACTTCAATTACTTCCCATTCTAGGTCGGTAATACCTTCTTTGGCATCAATGCTATTAGTACCTAAAAAGCAATAATCTGCTTTAATATCTTTTAAACGCATCACAGCTTCTGCACCCACACTCATTTGAGCAGATTTTAGTAGCTTATTGCCAATAAATATCACATCAATGTTTGGGTGGTTCAGTAGTTCTAATGCTGTAGGCACACTAGGTGTAATAAATGTGGCGCTCAAATCTTCTGGCAAGGCTTTTACAAGTTCTCTTATAGTAGTACCGCCACTAAGTACTATAAACATACCATCCTTTATCAGCTTCACAGCTTTGTGAGCAATCACTTTCTTTTCTGGTAGTGAGTATATATCGTTATTCTGTATTGTAAAATGAAACGACTTCGACAATGCGCCACCATGTACTTTGGTTAGTTTGCCTTCTTCATCTAGTTCTTGTAAGTCTCTTCTGATTGTGTCTTCACTCACATTCATTTGAATGCTTAAATCGCTTGAAAGTACTTTGTTGTGGATATTTATCTGCTGTAGTATATACGCTTGTCTTTCTTTCTTTAGCATAGTGTGGGCAGTTTATCAAGGTGGCTAAACTACACTAAAAATTAAATGTGATATGATTTTTTTAAAATGGCGTGTTCACTAAAAACTTTTTTTGCTTGTCACGCTGTTTCGTAATCGGAAATTTTACCGCTAATTAAACAGGCTACAACGCATTGTTAAACTATACAGCTGTTACTTTGTTGTTTAAACATTAATAAATCAATTAGTTATGATAGCTTCTAAAGGATACGCAGCACAATCTGCAACTGCGCCATTGGCACCGTTTAGTTTCGAAAGACGAGAAACTGGTGCGCATGATGTACAAATTGAAATTTTATACTGTGGTGTTTGCCACTCAGATTTACACCAAATTCGTGACGAATGGGGCGGCTCTATTTTCCCTATGGTGCCTGGCCACGAAATTGTAGGTCGCATTACACAAGTGGGTAGCCATGTTACCAAGTTTAAAGTAGGCGATTTAGCTGGTGTGGGCTGCTTTGTAGATTCTTGCCGCACTTGCCAAAACTGTAAGGATGGTATAGAACAATACTGCGATGAAGGCATGGTAGGCACTTACAATGGCCGCGAAAGATTAACCGGCGCACCTACTTATGGTGGCTATAGTACCAATATTGTGGTTGATGAAAACTATACGCTTCATGTATCAGACAAATTGCCGCTTGCAGGTGTAGCGCCTTTGCTTTGCGCAGGTATTACCACTTACTCACCTTTGCGCCATGTAGGTGTAACCAAAGGTCACAAAGTTGCCGTTTTAGGTTTGGGTGGTTTGGGCCACATGGCGGTAAAATTTGCCGTGGCTTTTGGTGCAGAAGTTACCATGTTAAGTTCTTCGCCATCAAAAGCTGCCGATGCTGAAAGGCTTGGTGCACATCACTTTGCGCTTACTAGCGACCCTGAAACAATGAAGGGTCTTCAAAACAGTTTCGACTTTATTTTAAACACCGTTTCTGCCCCACACGATTACAATACTTACCTCAATTTATTACGTACCAATGGTACTATGATTGTAGTAGGCGTGCCACCAGCACCGGCACAAGTACCTGCGTTTAACCTTATCATGAAACGTAGAAGCATCATCGGTTCACTAATTGGTGGCATTAAAGAAACCCAAGAAATGCTAGATTTTTGTGCCGAACACAATATTGTAAGCGATGTAGAAGTAATTGATATTGAAAAAATAAACGAAAGCTACGAACGTATGTTAAAAGGTGATGTTCGCTACCGCTTTGTCATCGATATTGCATCGTTAAAAAAATAATACACGCTAAGTTGTAAGTAGTTGTCTTTTGGGTAACCAGCAGTTGTACTACTATATAGCGTTCGTGTAGCCTGTGCTGAGTTTACGAAGCATCTCACTTGTACGTTCTTATCGCTTCGCAGCATATTTTCACAAAACCCGTAAGGCCTTACCAGCTTACGGGTTTTACATTTTTTAATAAAATCAAATGTTATCAATACCTAACGATTCATCGCTTTTGTTTATCAATATCCAATACAATCTAGCCAATCTGTGTTATCGATGTGCCAATACTTAGCCACACAACCATTACTTTTGCGAAAATTTTTTTTAATGGAAGCAACTGCAACAAAAGGACTAATTACCCCAGAAATTTTTGAAACCTTACAGCAAATTGTTGGCGAGCAATACATTTTAGCCGACCGAGAAAATTTGCAACACTACGGTCACGACGAAACTGAAAAATTATTATACCTACCAGAAGTGATTGTAAAACCAGCCACTACTGAAGAAGTTGCAGCCATTATGAAATTGTGCAACCAGCACATTATTCCAGTTACCCCACGGGGTGGCGGTACAGGCCTAAGTGGTGGTGCATTACCACATTTAGGTGGTGTATTGCTAAGCACTGAGCGCTTGAATAAAATCATTCAAATAGACGAAAGAAACCTACAAGTTACCACCGAGCCAGGTGTAATTACTGAGGTTTTACAAGATGCAGTAAAAGAAAAAGGTTTGTTTTACCCACCTGACCCAAGCAGCAAAGGCAGTTGCTTTATTGGCGGCAATATTGCCGAAAACAGTGGCGGCCCTAAAGCGGTGAAATACGGTGTGGTAAAAGATTATGTACTAAACCTAGAAGTAGTATTACCTACAGGTGATGTTATTTGGACCGGCGCAAATGTGCTTAAAAACTCAACAGGCTACAACCTTACACAATTAATGGTAGGTAGCGAGGGCACATTAGGCATTGTAACCAAAATTGTATTGAAGTTGATTCCATTGCCTAAGTACGACTTATTAATGCTTGTGCCATTTGTAGATTTAGAAAAAGCAAGCGAAGCGGTTAGTGCCATTTTTAGAGCAGGCTTCACCCCTAGCGCTTTAGAATTAATAGAAATAGATGCGCTGCAAATTGTAGCCAAAATGGTAGATAGCCACGCTGTACCAGTAACGCCAGATATTGCGGCACACTTAATTATAGAAGTAGATGGTAACAATATGGATGTGCTAATGAGCGAGATGGAACAAATAGCCGAACTAATGGTAACTTACGAAGGTGGTGAAGTATTTTTTGCAGATGATGCACAGCAAAAAGCCGAGTTATGGAAACTTCGCAGAAGAGCCGCAGAAGCTGTAAAATCTGTAGGCTACACCATAGAAGAAGATACAGTAGTACCACGTGCTGAATTGCCAGCACTAATTAGAGGCGTAAAAGCATTAGGTAAAAAATACAATTTCCATGCAGTATGTTATGGCCATGCTGGTGATGGTAACTTACACGTTCGCATTCACAAAGAAGGTATACCTAATAGTTATGGCAACGAAGAAATGACCAATATTCTACGTGCTTTGTTCGATTTAGTGTATAGCCTTGGCGGCACTATTAGTGGTGAACATGGTATTGGTTTAATTCAGAAAAAATACATGGATATTGTATTTAAAGAAGCCAATTTAGACATTATGAGAGGTATTAAAAAAGTGTTTGACCCAAATAATATTTTAAACGCTGGCAAAATCTTCGATTTGAAATAATGTTAAAATTAGCTGTACAAAAACACAGATGAGACTAGGAAGCAAACTTTGTGTTTCTTTGTCACTCTGTGTTTTTGTAATTTAAGATATCAACTACCTTAAAGTAATTATTATGAAGCGTCTATTATTGTCAATGCTTTGTACTGCACTCGTGTTATCAGCTTTTTCGCAAGAAGATGAAAAGCCTAAACGCTTATCTAAAGAAGAAGAACCAGGGCATTTTAAAAGAGAAAATGTGTTTATTGGTGGTGGTGTGGGTCTTGGCTTTAGTAGTAGCACCTATGGTAGTAATTTCAATATTGGCATTACACCAGAAATAGGCTACTCTTTAAATAGTTGGTTAGATGCAGGTGTATCATTAAACCTTAACTACTATTCTTACAACTACGGTTATACAGGTGGCGGTACTACCAAGCAACGCAGCTTTAACTATGGTGGTGGCGTATTTTTAAGAGCCTACCCTCTACAAGAATTTTTTATTCAAGTACAACCAGAGTATAATTTTATTAGTACAAAACTCACCAATACTTTTAACAGCGGTGTTTTACGCTTAAACCAAAAAGCACCGAGCTTTTTAGTGGGCCTTGGTTATGGTAGACGTATTGTAGGACAAAGCGGTTTTTATACAGCCATTTTATTAGACTTAGGTCAAGATAATTCTTCGCCTTATCGCCAAGTAACAACTGATGCTTTTGGTAATCCAACAGGTACTACACAAGCAATACCAGTTATAAGAGCAGGTTTTACTTATTATCTGCGTCCAAAAAAGCAAAAATAGCTTCAGGTGTATCGCATATAATTAAACGTTCTTGCCAGTTCTCATACAAGAACCCTTCTTGCTGCATGTTGCTAATATGTGCTACTAAGTGGTTGTAATAACCATCAGAATTGAGTAGAAATATCTTTTTGGAATGAATTTTTAAAGTGTTCCATGTGAGCATTTCAAAGAGTTCATCTAGTGTACCATTACCGCCCGGTAGTATTATGGCTGCATCGCATAGCTCGTACATCATGCGCTTACGCACGTGCATATCTGGCACTACTTTTAGCTCGGTAATACTTTTATGACCTTGTTCCCAAGCCATTAATAATTCTGGTATTATACCTATTACTTCACCACCATTCTGCATTACACTATCAGCAATAGCGCCCATTAAGCCTACACCACCACCACCATATACAAGCTTTATATTTCTAGCAGCCATCATTTGCCCCAAAGTATTTGTATGACTTAAAAACAAAGGGTTTACACCACTTTTACTACCACAAAAAACTGCCAAACTATTTACCATAACACATCAATTAATACAACTTAAAAAATTATGTACGCAATATTATTGCTTTACAAACAATAAAGCCAACACATTATGTTATGTTGGCTTTATCAATTTCATTTTGCACGTGGTTATCGGTGATTATCGCAGAAAACCACACAGACTCAAAAATCGGCGTTCATCTGCGCAATCTGAGACACATGAACCTATAACTCTCTCACCCAAATATTTCTAAAACTTATAGGCTCACTTGGGTCGCCATGCGATTGTAATTTGATAGGTGAAGCACCATGCGCTTTATAAGATGGTGCACCGACATAAGTAGTAGCACCTTTTAATTCAAAATTGTTTTGCAGCAAAACACCGTTATGTATTACGGTTACTCTTGCAGCAGATTTTAAAGAACCATCAGCATTAAAACGAGGCGCCGTCCAAATGATATCATAGGTCTGCCATTCACCCGGTTGCTTACAAGCATTTGCCAAAGGAATGGCTTGCTTGTACACACTACCAGTTTGTCCATTTACATAAGTGGTATTGTTATAGCAGTCTAGTATTTGTACTTCATAGCCCAAATCACCAGCACCAGTTGATGCTAAGAACAAACCACTATTGCCACGCACCTGCCCTTCACCAGTAATATTTTTAGGTATGCGCCATTCAAGATGTAATTGGTAATCTGTAAAGCTTTGCTTGGTTTGTATATTGTCTGCTTTTTTATTTACCGTCATGATGCCTTTCTTCACTAGCCACTCAGCAGGTTTAGTGTTGTCATTTGTAGAAACCCATTTATCTAAATTAGTACCATCAAATAATACAATCGCATCTGACGGTGCATCAGCAGCCGTTTTACCAGGTGTTACAATTTTAGGTACTGGTGACCAAACTTCTGTGGCTTTAGGATCGCCTTGTGCTAATAATTGGCTAGCAGCAACAGTTATAGCAAAGCAAGCAGCAAAAAAATGTTTTTTCATAATGACAATTTTAGACTGCTAATCTAAATGTATTTATTACACATCTAAATATCATTTTAAGGTGCAAACGTTAATGGGGATAATATCATTAGATATTATTTCTCTTCTTTAAAAATACTTCTGCCATCATACACCTAGCGCTACCGCCGCCATTGGTTTCTATAGTAGTAATATCTGCATGAATAATAGGTTGATAGCTTTCGATAGTTGCAATTTGCGCAGCAGTTAAACTCTGGTAAGCTTGGCTACTCATTACCAAGAAAGCGTCACCTTGTTGATTGCACACTTGTAGCATATTACCTGCAAAATGATTCATTTGATAAAAGCTAATATCGATGATGGTTTTACCGCTATTTTCTATTGATTTAATCACTGTATTTTTCTCACTTGCATCAGTAATACTATCTAGACAAATCACCACAAACTTATCAGCCACACACATCATTACATTGGTGTGATAAATGGGGCTACCATTTTCATCGTTAGCAATAAAAGCGACAGGCGTGTAATTGAATTGCTTGCAAAACAATTCTAGCAAACCCTTATCAGTTCTAGGTGATAAACAAGCGTAGGCTATTTGTTTGTCTCTATCGAGCACCATACTGCCTGTGCCTTCCAAAAAAATATTATTGGCTTCGCTACCTGTAAAATCAATTTGGGCATCAACAACAAATTTTTCATCAATAGCATCAAGAACATGCTGCTTTCTTTCTTGCCTGCGGTTTACGGCAAACATTGGGTACAAACAAATAGTACCATAACTATGAAGCGACATCCAATTATTGGGAAAAATAGAATCAGGTGTATGTGGTTCTGCCGTGTCTTGCACAACAGTTACGTCAATACCATTGGCCTGTAATTTGGAGACAAAGCCATCAAACTCTTGCAAGGCTTTTTCTTGTACCGATGCATCGTTGCTTGCCACTTGAAAGCTATTATTCACAGCCGTTTCAGCGTTGTAAGCAAATTGCACAGGGCGTATCATGAGTATATTAGAGGTCATAAATTAAAATTGAAAACGTAACTTAAAAGACTGAAAATTGGTCATTGGTCATTGACTTTTGACTATTGACCTTTAACTCACAATCCTTCTCTCAACAAAGGCATACTCATACAATGAAAACCACCTCTTGCTCTTGATAATTCTGCTGATGGCATGAGAATAACGGTGTCGGTAATGGTATTTACGTCTATTGTTCCTGCTTCTAATTGAGCAATTAAATCTTTGGCATAGATAACGCTGAAACCATTCTCTTTAAAAGCTTGTGTGGTTTTATCGTTTCTATCATAACCTAATACAACACCTTCTTTCAAAGCCAATAAATTGCAACTATCAGTCCATTGTTCTCTTGCGCTGTAAGGAAACTCATTGTTACCACTAAAGATAATTTTTACCTCTTCATCACAATGCAAATCAGTTTTACTGATATCTACTAATAAATCTTCCAAGCTATCAAAGCTGATAGGGTTATCGGGGCATTTTTTATGAAACTGTAAAATCTTAATCTTCTCTTCTTTCTTAATTTCTAAAATGCGTTCAATGGCATTTTCATCTTCGTGCTTTACTGCCTTACGAGAAAAATTACCCAACATTACCCACACATTGCGTTTTACTTGCGTAAACACGGTATCAATATGCATGTAATCTCGCTTTTTAGGAATTTTCACGATGGTTACTTTTTCTACAATACCTTTCTCAAACATGGTATTGGTAATTTTTACAGCCGCTTCAGATGAAGTACGTTCGCTGACGCCAACTAGTAAATGTTTGTCGCTTACCACCATAATATCACCGCCTTCTAAAGTTACTTTTTTGTCGTCATCTTCTTTAGGTAACAAAAAGCTGTACTGACTATCGCTTAGTTCAATAATATTATCTCTATAATCTGCAAATAATGGATGATTGAAGAAGATATATTTTGCCAGCAAAGCTTCCCTTGTTCTAGCCTTTTTAGCCGGCTTATTTAGCAGTACATAGTTGTTGATGGTGATACCAATATCTCTTGTAAAAATAAAATTTGGTATGGGCGCAAACAACAACTGCTTATCGCTAGAAGTACCAGAAACAAAGGTTTTTGCCAATTCTTTTGCAGGGTATTTTAGCAGCACTTTGTGTGTTAAATAGGTACAGCCTTCAATAGCGCAAACAGAAGATACCAATTCAGTTTTAATATTCGTGTCTTCTAAAATTTCAGCTAGTAACCATTGTAATTCTATCACTTTATCGCTCTTAAAAAACTGTTCGTTTTCTGGCTTATAAAAAGCTCTGTCGTTGGCTTCGCTGTCTATTTCGGCAAGCTTACCTTTTATCTTTTCTGGGTCAAGAAAATAGAGTAAGATTTTGGTGTAATAATCGTACTCGTTTTTACGAATGGTTTCAAGATGTACAATATCTTCAAACAACCAATCCTGTGCTTTTGAAGGCACTACTTTACCCAAACCACTATCTGGGCTGTGTACTAATAAACGCTTAAGTGTACCTACTTCTGAGGTAACAGATATCTGTGACATAAACTATGACATGTAAATTGTGAAAAGTGAAAAGTGAATGGTGAATGACGTGAAAAGTGAAACGTCAAAAAAATTAAACCTTGAACTATTTAAACTACAAACTCTAAACTGATTTGCCTCGTCAGTAATCGGGCATTGAATTTAAGCCACGATACATCCAAGCAAAGTGTGCAGTTAAAAACGATATGGTAGTGCAGTGATGCATAAAGTGATGGCAATTTACAGTTTTGTAAAGCGATTGCTGAAATTATACATAGAATCTCTTTTCAAATTCTGCTTTGGTAATAATTTTTAGCTTAGTAAATTTCTTTTGAAGTATTTCTTTTTGCGATAAAATATGTTTATCGCCACTTGTTACAAATCCAGCATTGGTTTGCAAAGCCAACGCTACAACATAATTATCATCTATATCGTCTGGCACATAATTTTTAATAGGATAAATAAGCTTAAAATTGGTTGTAATTGCTCTTAATATCTTTATAGATTTCTTTACATCAATATTAAATTTCTTGAGATGCGGATATTTTAAAACTGTTTCAAATTCTTTTATTAACTCATCACAAATAAATACTTCAATCTCATAAACGTCTATAATATTTATGATTTTATGCTGTTGGTTAGTGATAAAATAGCTAATCCAAATATTATTATCAAATACATAACGATTACTTCGCATTAGTATTTAATTTTCTTGCTGCGTGCTTCCACTTATCAATTTGTGCCATTGTAGGTGAAGCAATTTTAGTTGCATCGTAGTTAGCAACTATGCTATTTTTTTTACTGGCCAAACGTTTAACTCTCAACTTAGTAAGTAGAACTTTTTGTTCTACTTCATCTAATTTTTTTACTTCAGAAACTATATCATTCAAAATTTTATTATCAATTTCTATCACAGACATAAAAAATCATTTTTATTATTCCAAAATACTTATGTGCAATTTACAGTTTTCCTGCCAAAGGATTGCTGCCGTTAATAGTTCCATAACAGGCAATGGGTATAAAACGTGTAAACATATCTTCACTATACCAATCTTCTTTGTGCGTTTTACGAATCACATCTTTGTGTTGGTGCAAGTTGTAAGCAAAGTTTTTCATGTCGGCTTTGCTATCCCAAATGCTAAAAGTAGCCTGCTTTATATAAGGCACTTCACCAATACCAAACGATGTTACAAAGCCTTTAGCAGCAAGCATTTGACTAGCAACTGCATCTACATTTGCCCAAAAATTTTGTAACTTACTTAAGCGAATAGTAGCTCTTGTTAATACTGCAATTAAGCCCTCATAATCTGTTTGTTTGGGCAATTTTCCAAATACTGCTTTACCATCCCAAGTACCATGACCCTCTATTGGTTGTAACACGATGGTTAATACTTCTGCACGGAAGAACTTGAACCAAGCATTGAGGAAGTTTGAAGTTTTGAGTTCTGGGTTTTGTGTTTTGAGTTCTGGGTTTTGTATTCTCTGTTCTTGACCATTGACCATTGACCACTGACTATTGACTACTAAAACCGCCCACTGACGCCAATCGGGTGATTTATCGAACGTGCCGTTTTTTCCACAGCCCATTAACTTGTAAAAGCTAATTTTTTTACTGAGAAATAATGGAAAATGAAACACTGCCATTGATAAAAAACCAGCCCAGCCGAAGTATTTAGGATAACGTACAATGGTTAATGTGCATATCATGGGTTAAATGTAATGCCTCCTTTTAACACATAGGCACATAGATAGTTTAGCACACATAGTTTTTGCTATGTTTACTTTTTATCCTCTGATTCTATGTGTTAATATTTTGCCCTTGTAAATGCGGCTCATTAATTACTTTTACAACATGCTGAAATTACTCACCATACTTTGGAACAGTTTTAAAATGGCTTTTCAAGAGTTAAAGGCCAATAAATTACGTACTAGTTTATCGTTGCTAGGTATCACGTTTGGTATATTTTGTATCATTGGTGTATTGGCTACGGTAGATAGTTTAAAGCGTAAGGTACAAGGGGATTTGAAATCGATTGGGTCTAATAGTTTGTACTTAGATAAATGGCAATATGGTGGCGGTAACGACTATCCTTGGTGGAAATATGCCAACAGACCTGTGCCTAAGTACGAAGAAATGCAGTTTATAAAAGCCAAATCGTACCTCACTGGCAATATTGCATTTTTGTGCAGAGGCAATGGTAATGCGAGTTACAGAGATAATCAATTGAGTGGTATTACATTTTTAGGTACATCTGAGGATTTTAGCAAAATACAATCATTAGAAACTGATAATGGTAGATATATTTCTAGTGGTGAATTTGATAGAGGCACACCAAGTGTGGTAATTGGCAGCGAAGTTGCTACTCAATTGTATGGTAAGCCAGAAATAGCTGTGGGTAAAGAATTAACGTACAATGGTAGGAAACTTGAGATTGTAGGCGTGCTTAAAAAACAAGGGCAATCGCTAGTGAATATTTTTGATTTTGACAATGCTGCTATTACTTCTTACGAGTATTTTACAAGCATTTATGAAGCTGATAAATCGCAGCCATCTATTTTAATTCAAGGCAAGCAAGGTGTAACTACCAAAGCTTTGCAAGACGAGTTAACTGGTGTTGTAAGGCAAATAAGGCGCCTTAGCCCATCGGAAGAAGATAATTTTAGCTTGAATGATATTAGCTCATTTGCTGAAAGTACTGAATCGCTTTTCGGTTCTATTAACCTTGGCGGCTGGGCTATTGCTGGTTTAAGCTTAGTGGTAGGCGCATTTGGCGTAGCCAACATCATGTTTGTTACTGTGAGAGAAAGAACCAGTCAAATAGGACTTAAAAAAGCCATTGGCGCTAAAAGCAGAACCATACTTACTGAGTTTTTAATTGAGAGCGCTTTCTTATGTATTTTAGGTGGTTTAATAGGTTTGGCTTTTGTGTGGATTTTAACCCAAGTATTAAGTAATATTTTACCTTTTCCTATTTATATCGCACCAAACATTGTGATTCTAGCATTGTCGCTATGTATTGTTTTGGGTGTATTATCAGGTATTATTCCTGCAAGAATTGCAGCTAAAATGGATCCTGTAGTGGCGATAAGAACGAAGTAGCCCCCTAAATCCCCCAAAGGGGGAATTTTTAAAACCTTGATTTATAAATTTAATGTCTGATATTTTAGATAATACTTTTTCGTTTGCTCAAATCCCCCCTTTGGGGGGCGGGGGGGCAATCCTCGCTATCGAATCTTCTTGCGATGAAACATCTGCATCGGTATGTGTAGATGGAAAAATCTTATCCAATTTTATTGCTAATCAATCGGTTCATGAGCAATATGGTGGTGTAGTGCCAGAACTTGCTAGTAGAGCGCATATGCAAAACATAGTGCCAGTAGTAGATGCAGCACTTGCATCTGCCAACTGCCAACTATCATCTATTGACGCCATTGCATTTACACAAGCACCAGGTTTAATAGGTTGTTTATTAGTAGGCACACAGTTTGCCAAAAGCTTGGCTTTAGCACTTAACAAGCCATTGATTGCCGTGCATCATATGCAAGCGCATGTATTGGCCAATATTATTCCACAGCAACTGCCAGATGGCACAGTAAACGAACCCGTTCAATTTCCTTTTTTGTGCTTAACAGTAAGTGGGGGCCATACACAAATAGTACTAGCAAAGTCACCTTTAGAGCTAGAAGTTATTGGCCAAACCATTGATGACGCGGCTGGTGAAGCATTTGACAAAAGTGCGAAACTACTTGGTCTACCCTACCCTGGCGGCCCATTAATAGATAAATATGCTAAGCTGGGCAATCCATTAGCTTTCAAATTTGCAGAGCCACAAATACCTGAATTGAATTTTAGTTTTAGTGGTTTAAAAACATCTATTCTATACTTTTTGCAAAAGCAAGAAGCAGGTTTTATAGAAGCCAACCTAAACGATTTATGTGCTTCTATACAACATACAATTATCAATATTTTATTAAAGAAACTAAGCAAAGCCGTACAACAAACAGGTGTAAAAAACATTGCTATTGCAGGTGGTGTAAGTGCCAATAGTGGCTTGCGCCAAGCCTTGCAAGACATGGGTAAAAAGAAAGGCTGGAAAACCCATATACCAGCTTTTGAATACTGTACAGATAATGCTGGCATGATTGCTATTACTGGTTACTACAAATATTTAGCAGGTGATTTTACAGATTTAAGTGTAAGCCCAACTGCAAGAGCTGAATGGTAATTAATATGCCCTGACAAACTCTTGTGTAAGCGTTAATTATTCTTATGATAATTGACGCTTTTTTATTGGCGTTTATTGAAAACCTTGTTTAATAATTTGCACATATCAAATAAAGCCTTATTTTAGTTTCTCAATTTTACCCCCCGAATATAAGTTGGATGTATCACTACACAAACATGCCCTGTGCAATGGGCTGTGCTTTGTGCAGTATGGATATGTGTAATGAGTTTTGAGGGGGAAAGAGAGGGCATAAAAAAGCCCCACAATATGCAGGGCTTAAGAAAAAATCTTCGGCTTATAGCCTTATTGTGATAAGCTTTCGAAGACAAATATAATAGTGAACATTTAAATAAACGATATAATGGAAAAAATTCTTGGAATTGATTTAGGCACAAACTCAATTGGATGGGCAATTAGAGAGATAAACAATGAAATAGAGAATCAAATAATTGATAAAGGTGTGTTGACCTTTGATAAGGGTGTGACAGAAGATAAATCTGGCGAACATCCAATGGTTCAAAAGCGCACTGAAAGTAGAGGGAAACGCAGAAACTATCAAGCAGAAAAATATAGAAAATACGAACTATTAGAGTGTTTAATACACAAAGAAATGTGTCCATTAACTATTGATGAATTAAACGAATGGAGACATTATAAAAAAGGTGCTGGAAGAAAATATCCACAACGAAAAGAGTTTATTGATTGGTTACGTTTTGATTTTGATGGCGATGGGAAGCCTGATTTTGAGCAATATGGGCTAAGCAAGCACGACAACTGCTATGCTTTTAGATGGCTTGCTGTAAGTAATAAAGAAGAGCACAAAAATTACTTAAAAGATAATAAGCAGCTATTAGGTAGAATATTTTACCAATTGGTACAACGAAGAGGTTTTTTTAATAGTGGTGATGCAGAAGAAACAAAACTTATTGAAGAAGGCCGAAAAAATCAACAAACTAAAACAATTGAAGTTGTTGGAATAAAAGTAATTGACCAATTGATTAAAGAACAATATCAGACATTAGGTGCTGCTTTGTATTGGGGACAAAAGAATAAAGAGTTAGAAGCAATAAACAATTATAGAATTAGAAACAGGTTCACCTATCGTCATTATTTTGAAAACGAGATAGTTGCAATTTTCAAAAACTTAGGTTTTGATTTAGAAAGTAGTTTCTGCCAAACTATTAAAAAAGCTATTACATGGCAACGCCCACTACGAAGCCAAAAAGGTCTTGTGGGTTATTGTACTTTAGATCGACCATTGAAAAGTAAATCTGGCATATACTATAAGGCTGGCAAAAAAAGGATTCCACTTAGCCATCCTTTATATGAGGAGTTTAGAACTTGGGTTGATATTAATAACTTAAAAATTGAGCCACCAAGGGGGATTTCGAAAATTGACTTCTTGGAAAATGTTGTTTTCCCAATGTTTAACAGAGCAAGTGATTTAACTTATAAATCCAAAAAAGACAAAACAGGTAAACAAACTGAAAAAGGAATTGAAGCTAGAATTATTGAAGCAGGTGGCACAATACTGTCAAAGTTTGATATAGAACTAGATGAAGAAAATGAAGGCAAAAAATATAAGGCCAATATTCTTTTAAACAAAATTGAAAAGATAATTGGCTCTGATTGGAAAACTATTCTTAGATGGGATGAAACACTTGCTGGCAAAGAAAAAGACGGTAATTATTTAAGAGTAGAAGACTTATGGCATTTAATATTTGATGCTACCATAACCAAACAACAAACTACAGATTTAGGAAGTAGATTAATTCCAATATTGCAAAAGCATTTTCCGCAAATAAAATTTGATGCTAAAGATTTTGATAATATTAGATTAAATAGTGGTTATGCCTCTCTTTCCGCTGCTACTATTAAAATAATATTACCTTATCTAAAAAAAGGCATGCTATATCCTCATGCTGTATTTGTAGCCAATTTAGAAAGTGTTTTTGGTAAAAAAATAGATGACGATACTATTGAACAACTTAGGAAAGAGTATTCAGATATTTTGGCAAATCATAAAGCAGATAAAGAGGTTTATGTGATAGTTAACAGTTTAATATCTAATAGGATGAATGAACGGGACAGAATGAATATGGGGGATGATTATATATTAGATAACATTGACTTGAAAGATATAAACGACAAGATTAAAGATAACTTTAAGTCAAAAATTTGGAACAAGAAAACAGAAGAGCAACAAACACAATTCATAGAAGATATAACTGTTTTATATCAAAGTTATTTACGCCAACCTATGGGCATGGATAAGGCCAAGCAGTTTTTCAAACTATATCGTATCGAGGAAAAAATCATTGAATTGTTAACCAATAAATACGAAATATCTGAAAATAGAATTAATAAATATTTATGGCATCCATCAGAGCAAGAAGTGTACAGCCCTGCAAATATTAAGGCAGACAAGGATGGTATAGTTTATACTGACGAACGAGGCAATGATATACTCTTTCTAGGAGACCCAAATCCAATAAGCAAAGGATTTAAGAACCCAATGGCAATGAAAACTTTGCATCATTTAAAAAAATTGTTGAATTACTTATTACAAGAGAACAAAATAAATGCACACACAAAAATTGTTGTAGAAATAGCAAGAGAATTAAATGACACAAATACTAGAAAAGCAATAAAAAGATACCAAAACGAAAGAGCTACATTAAGAGATGGTTATAAAAAATTATTGAAAGAATATTTTGACAATCAAAACGACACTAATAAAAATATTAGCCCAGAAATGATTGATAGATATGAGTTATGGAAAGAACAAACAGAAAAATGTATTTATTGTGGTCAGACAATCCAATGTACAGATATAATGAATGGTACAGCTCAAATAGAACACACTATACCTGAAGGACAATCTCAATGCAGCGAACTTTTTAACCTCACCATTGCTCATCCCCAATGCAATGCAGCTAAAGCAAAACGCTTCCCAACACAATGGGTAGATAATTATGAACTAATACAACATAACATCAAATTCATGTACGCTAAATACATGAGCTTTAAAGAAAGGCATGAAGCCACTTATGCAGGAACTAAAAAAGCAACTACTAAAGAGTCAAAAGACAGGCAAATTCAAGATAGGCATTACTATAAAATTCACTTGACCTATTGGAAGAAGAAGTATGAAACATTTACGATAGAGGAAGTAACCAATCAATTTCGTAGGCAGCAACTTACCGATACACAAATCATTACTAAATATGCCTTGCCATATTTAAAAACAGTGTTTAAAAAGGTAGAACCCCAAAAAGGAATTATAACTGCCGATTTCAGAAGGATATTTAAAATACGAGAACGCTTTGAAGGAAAAGACAGAACAAAGCACAGCCATCATGCAATTGATGCCGCAGTGCTTACACTTATTCCACCAGCAAGTATTCGGGATTTTTTACGAAAAGAATATTATGCCGCTAAAGAAAAGAACATTCCGTTTCATAGCAAACCTAGAAATTGGGAGAACTTCCATGAAAGCCATATTTTAAGTATTGAAGAAGAGGTATTAAATAATTACCAAGCCCAACATAAAACACTTAGCCCTACATTAAAATATCAACGCTCAAGAGGTAATAAAATACCATTAATAGGTGATGGACAGCCAGTCTTTCAAAAAGACGAGAAAGGAAATATTTGCTATAAAAAAGATAGCAAAGGAGAGCTGATTTTTAAAAGAGACCATTCGGGGGGATTAATGAAAGATGATAGTGGAAATTTCATTCCCATTCCTTTAAAAGAATTTAAAAAGGCACAAGGCGATACAATAAGAGGACAATTGCATAAAGAGAGTTTTTTCGGGGCAATAAAAATTCCTTTGTATGAAGAAAAGAATGGCAAATTCATTCCTATGAATGATGGTAAAGGCAACCTGCTATTTCAGCAAAACGAAAAAAGGGGTGACGAAATATTTATTGTAGAAAGAGAGGTCGATTTAACCAAGTTTTCCAAAATTGAAGACTTTGACATAGTGATTGACCCCAATTTAAAAGCGTATTTGAAAAAGGAAATCCAAAATCGGGTTAATGAAGGACAAATATTTGCTAAAGCAATGCTAGAGCCAATTTATGCTTTTGGAACAACCATTGATAAAAATGGAAATCCTCTAAATCCAATAAGGCATTTAAGAGTTAGAGCTACAGGTAGTGGCTCAGCAAAACCAGCAACAATTAGAGAGAGAAAACACTTTTTATCAAAAAAAGAATATAAAAATTATGATTATGCGGTGAATGGCGAAATACCCGTTTGTGCAATATATGAAAGTATTATAAAAGAAAAACTAGAACGCCAAATTGAATCTTTCTCCATCCTAGAACTTGCAAAAGCAAATACAACAGGTAAAATTATAGATGCCATACCTGCAACTTATGAAAAGAAAATTGGTAAAGAAATCTATTTGTTACCCCTTTATTCAATTCTAATGAGTGGGTTAAGAGTAATCTTTTTTGAATCCACACTATCCGAATTAAAAGATTTAGGTAGCACAGACCTTTTAAAAAGGATGTATATAACGGGTTCATTTGAAGATGGTCGCTTATCATTAAAACATCATTTAGTCAGCATGAAAGAAGATGAAATAAAAATAAAATTGAAAGCAATGGGAGCCTCTGACAAGGGTGCTTCAAAAGTTGATTTTAATAATCCATTACCAAAGCTAAGATTAAGTCAAGGCTCTTTAAATATGGCAATTGAGCATAAAGATTTTGAAATAAAACCAGATGGAACAATACACCTCTTTTCTTAAACAATCATTTATTCACAAAAAAAATCAAGAAAAAATGCCGATTGTAAACTTGAG
The DNA here is from genome assembly GCF_056745525.1 of Parasediminibacterium sp. HNIBRBA5674. NCBI lineage: Bacteria > Pseudomonadati > Bacteroidota > Chitinophagia > Chitinophagales > Chitinophagaceae > Parasediminibacterium > Parasediminibacterium sp. HNIBRBA5674. Next base: position 117,551 of record NZ_JBQWIE010000008.1, read on the forward strand.
CTCGGTAACATTTACCGACGCAGAAAAAGCAAAAATGGATGCTGCAATTGCAGATCAAAAAGCAGTAATGGCTGGTAAAAGCACCAACCTTACCGAAAAGGAAAAACAACTGTATGGCTCTATTAACGAGCAGAACAAACTAGTGGTGCAAAAAGTATTGCAGTACAGCAAATCAAACCCCGAAGTTATACCGGGCCATTTAGATATGCCCGAGCTGAATAGGGATTATGCTAGCCGCAATGCGCTAGAATTGTGGGAAGATGCACTGAAATTGATGCTAAACAATGTTCAAAACGCTAAAATCCTGTTGGATTATGATGTGTTTCAAGCTTGCTTAAGTGTGTACCGCAATGTGCGCTACCAAGCAGGGGAAGACGTACCTGGCATGGCTGCCATTTATAACGATTTGAAACAATTTTTTCCTGGTGGCGGCAATAATAATGACACTACACCACCTACAAATGGCTAATAAATTGATATACAAATAGTTAGACTAAAAAATACCCCGTAGGTATACGGGGTATTTTACGTTATATAAGGGGGTAAAATACGTGCCATAGACACGCTTTACACGTTTACTACAAGCTGTTATAGGTTATAAAGGGGTTTGCAATAGGTATTTTACTAATTGTATACCCGTTGTGTAGAGTGTTACAACAGGTTAAAATATCAACAAAGCCCCGTGCATAACCTGCTATAAGCAGTGTTACACGTACCAATACCCTTTATACAACGTATTGAGCGTGTCATCCTAAGGTATTGCGAAGCTGTCATCTGGAACGTAATGAAGAAACTCACAGCGAAGCTGTCATCCTGAGGCACGAAGGATATGCTGAGTAGTAGCCTAATGCCGAGCCTATGAAGGAATTGAAGGGCGGTGTTGCAAAGCCGAAGAGATTCTTCGCAAGCTCAGAATGACAATCCTTCTTCGGAATGACAAAGAGATGCTTCGTTCCTCAGCATAGCAATTCGCTACTAAAAATTACAAACCATGATAAAACGCACCCTACACATGGGCAGCCCTTGCCACTTAAAATGTGCTAATAGCCAGTTAGTTGTAAGCTATAGCCACGTAAAAGGGCAAGAAAACAAGCCCGATAGAACTGTGCCAATAGAAGATATAGGTATATTGGTACTAGAACATCAACAAATAAGTATTACACACTATTTACTAGACCAACTGGTGAGCAATAATGTAGCTGTAATAACCTGTAACGATACCCACCACCCTACTGGCATGTTACTACCGCTAGAGGGTAATACCATACAAAGCGAACGGTTTAGATACCAAATAGAAGCGAGCGAGCCACTAAAAAAACAACTGTGGCAGCAAACAGTACGGGCAAAAATTAGCAATCAAGCGGCTGTATTTAAGCAATGGGGCTATAACGATAAAGTGTTACTAGGGCTTGCAGGTGGTGTACTAAGTGGCGATACTAATAATAATGAAGCTACTGCTGCGGCTTATTACTGGCAAAACTTGTTTCCCCCCGCATGGCTATTTTTTAGGCGGCGAGATGGTGTACCACCCAATAATTTACTAAATTATGGCTATGCCATATTAAGGGCTGCTATGGCAAGGGCTATTGTGGGTGCAGGCTTGTTGCCTACGTTTGGCATCTTTCACCGCAACCGCTACAATGCCTACTGCCTTGCAGATGATATGATGGAACCTTATAGACCATTTGTAGATGTGGTGGTACGTGGTATAGTAGACGAAACAAGCCATGTAGAAACCCTTACGCAAGACTTTAAAACAAGGCTACTGCAAGTGTTAAATACAGATGTATTGCTAGATGGTAACAAAAGCCCCTTACTTGTAGCTACACAGCGCACAGCAGCATCGCTAGCCAAGTGCTTTGCAGGTGAGCAACGAAAGATACTCTATCCTGAGCTGCCATTGTCATCCTGAACGCAGTGAAGGAACTGCCCTGCGAAGCTGTCATCCCGAGCCGAAGGCAAGGGATCTGTTGAGATGCTTCGTTCCTCAGCATCACATGGCGATTCTTCGCAAGCTCAGCATGACAATACAGATTCTTCCTTCGTCAGAATGACATCGTTATGAAACAAGAACGCTTAAACGCCTATCGCATTATGTGGGTACTCGTATTCTTCGACTTACCAACCGACACAAAAAAAGACCGCAAAGCGGCCAGCGATTTTAGAAAAAAAATTCTGGCAGACGGCTTTCGCATGTTTCAATTCTCAATTTATTTACGTTGGTCACCAAGTATGGAAGCTGCTACTGTACATATAAAACGTGTACAAAAATTACTACCCGAAAAAGGGCATGTAGGCATTATGACCATTACCGATAAGCAATTTGGCATGATGAAAATATTTCAGGGGAAAAAGCCAGCACTTGCCATGGATGTACCGCAACAATTAGAATTGTTTTGATTGTCATCCTGAGCCTGCGAAGGAACTCACAGCAAAGCTGTCATCCTGAAGCATGAAGGATCTGTTGTAAAGCGGTACAATGCTGAGCTTGAGAAGAAGCTGTTAGGTAACGTTACAAAGCCGAAGATATTCTTCCTTCGTCAGAATGACAAGCAGCTTCTGAATGCAGTGAAGGAACTGCTGCAAAGCGAAGCTGTCATCCTGAGCCTGCGAAGGAACTGCCGAATTTTTGTACTTTAGCCAAAACAGATTCTTCCTTCGTCAGAATGACAAAGAGATTTTTCGTTCCTCAAAATGACAATAACATGCAACCAATAGGCACACATAACTACTACGTGTATATAGTAACCAATAAAAACAAAACAGTGCTATACACAGGCGTAACCAACAACTTACAAGCAAGGTTACAGCAACACCATACCAATGCTCAGCCTTTTACTCATAAATCGTTTGCAGGTAAGTATAACGCCTATAACCTGCTGTACTATGAACGCTTTGAATACATACAACATGCTATAGCTAGAGAAAAAGAAATAAAAGGCTGGCTAAGAAGTAAAAAGGAAGCACTAATAAATACCACTAACCCAGAATGGAGGTTTTTAAATAATGACATAGGCTTGTCATTCTGAGCTTGCGAAGAATCTGCTGTCATCCTGAGCTTGCGAAGAATCTGCTGTCATCCTGAGCTTGCGAAGAATCTGCTGTCATCCTGAGCTTGCGAAGAATCTGC